>JACPDI010000030.1 GCA_016184105.1 Acidobacteriota bacterium | reverse complement strand
GCCGCCGCCGCAACGTCTCGGGAGGCAGGTTCGTCGCGATATCCAGGTGCGCGACCTGCGCTAACGCGTGCACGCCCGCGTCGGTCCGCCCGGAGCCGTACAGCTCGAACGTCTTTCGCCCCGTGACCTCGCGAACCGCGCGATCGATTTCCCCTTGAACGGTCTTCGCGTTCTTCTGGATCTGCCAGCCGCTGTAGCGGGTGCCCGCGTACTCGAGTGTCAGTTTGAATCGCGGCATGGCGTCCGGCCGTCGGCCTCAATATCCCATCTCGCGTTTTATCCCGCGCACCACCCGCTCCAACTCGTCGACGAGCGGATGCCCGCCCGCGTCGCGAAACGCGCGGACGAGGGCATCGTAGTACCAGATGATATCGTCGGGCGGCGCTTTGAAGCGGGCCCACACCTTGTCGCCGTGCGTGCGCAGGTCGCGGAGGATCGCGTAGGCGTTGTGGACCTTGTCGGCAGCCGAGACCAGCAGCGTGTCGCGATCGAGCGTCCTGGCGTGCTCGACGTACCGCTCCTTCCGCTCCATCCACGGCTCCTTCTGCCCCTGCCAGCTGTCGGTGCATCCTTCGACGATGTGCGCGACACGAGCGCCGAAGCGCGCGCGGATGTCGTCCAGCCGCGCGCGCCCGCCCTGGTCCTCTGCCGCATCGTGCAGCAGCGCCGCAATTGCCGCGTCCTCATCGCCGCCCGCCTCCAGGACGAACGACGCAACGGCGAGCAGGTGCGCGAGGTAGGGCACGTCGGTCCCTTTCCGCGCCTGGCTCCCGTGTGCCTCCGCCGCATACCGCGCCGCGTCGATAAACCGCTCAGACAGCCGTATCACCCTGCCCCCTGCCCGCGACCCATCCTGTCACACCCCCTTCTTATAGTCGCTGTGGGAGGAGAAAACCCATGGCTTTGGTATTTGCCCGAAAGACCTCGTCCACCCGCAACTCCCGCGCGACGAGGGCGGCGGCCCGCCGGTCGGCGGCGCAGGGCTGCCTCTGGGATCCCACCGTCGTCGGGCGCTCGTTCGCGCAGTCGGCGATGACGTTCCGGTCCGGCGAGGGGGTGTTGCGCGAGCGCCTGAGAGAGCTCGAGCTGCGCCGACGCCGCGCCCAGATCAAGGCGCGACACGTGGTGGACGGGCCCGAGGCGGCGCCGGGCGCGGAGGCCCGTCCCGCGGCGCTGCCATTCGCGAGCTGACTCGTTCGTCCGGATTGCGCGTGCCTACCGGCCGGTGGCCGCAGCGCTGGCGATCGTGCCCACCGTGCCGAGCGGTGCACGGCCGTTGACGTGGGTGTAGTGGTAAGTCATGTGGAACGTCGCCCTGCCCGCGAAACGGATGTTCGCGGTCGAGTCGACGTCGACCGGAACGCACGCGCCGCTGATCCGGCGGTAGTGCCTCGTGATGTCCACCCGTTTGACCCAGAACGACGGGTTCGACACCGCGCGGCCTTCCACGCGGACCAGGCCGGCATCCTGCGGGGCGAAGAACATCGCGCCGTCGAGCATCAATTTCCCTTTGCGGCGCGGCTTCATCAGGATCTTGACCAGCCCCTCCGGCTGCTGGTCCGCCGCGACGAACAGATAGTTGTCCGGCGTCAGGGTGCTGCGCTGCGCTTCGCCGCTCTCGAACGCGTGCCGTTCGTTCTCGAGGTACTTGCGCAGGACCTGCCCGAGCACCTTTTCGGATCCCCCTTCCGCGGTGATCTCGTAGCGGAAGGCGCCGTTCTCGATCTCGGTCCACGCCTCCAGCCATCCCGCCCGGCCGAGACCGGCGGCCTCGAGGCGGCGGAACGCGCGATAGGAGGTGACCGGCTGAGCGGTTCCCTGGTCGAGGTAGCGCTGGACCACCGGCTCGAGGCGTACGGCATCCGCATCGCTGTGTAGCGCGGGCGTCGCGGTGAGCACCGCGAGGGCCATGATCCCGAGCGAAATGCGGGGTGCCGAGCTCACGGCCCCTGCAGATGCAATCAGCACTCCAGTCGCAAGCTCGACAGCGGAGGCCCCTGCCGCGCTATGATCGGGTCATGGCCGACACCGGTAGTCCAAAGTCCGCTTATGAGCTTGCCATGGAGCGTCTCCGAAAAAAGGACGCGGAACAGGGCATCGTCGAAAAGCCGCTCACCGACGCGCAGAAAGCGGAGATCGCCGAAATCCGCCAGGTCTACGAGGCGCGCCTCGCGCAGGTCGAGGTGATGCACCGATCGGCGATGAACACCACGCTCGACCCGGAAGCGCTCGCCACGATCGATCAGGAATACCAGCGCGATCGCGAGCGGCTGACGTCGGAGCGCGACAGCAAGATCGAGAAGATCCGCAACGCGATCTAGCGAGCCGCCCGCGCCATCTTCAACTCCGCGCGCTCCGTATCCGCCTTCGCGCAGACCTCCCTCAGCATCTTGTTGAACGCCGCAGCGGCCGCTGTATCCCCTGCGGCCGCGGCCGCGCGGGCCGCGCCGGCGATGGCGCGGTACCGGTTTGGCTCGCGCTCGAGCGTCCTGGTGAACTCCGCCTGCGCGTCTTTCGCGCGGCCGGTCTCGAGCAGCATCTCGGCGAGCATCTCGCGCGCCGGCGCGATCGGCCCCGGCGTGACGGCGGCCTTGTCGGTCGCATCCTCGGCCTCGGCGGCCGCCCCGAGCGTCGCGATCCCCTCGTCGCGGCGTCCGGACGCGAAGGCCACCCAGCCCTCCGCTCCTTTCCGCTGGATCTCCACCTGCCCGGACCAGTACGCGTCGCCCGCCTTCGACAATGCGTCGCGCAGTGTGGCGAGCCGCTCCACGTCCGGCGCCGCCGCCGCCGGGTTGCCGCTGCGCGCGGCGCCGATCGCGCGCGCGAAGTGCGTGATCGCGTCGGCGTACGCCGTCGGAGACGGATCGACCGGCAGCGCCGCGGCCTCGGCCCACGCGCCGCGCTCGAGCGCGTAACGCGCCGGCATCGCCGCCCGCGCGTAATACCCCGCGCTCGCCGGCGCCGCGCCGGTGACCGCGTCGGGCGAGAGCTTCGCCGCCACGGCCGGCACGCGCCCGAGGACGCCCTTCGCCGCCGCGTCCTGCGACGTCTGCAGGTAGGCGTACATCTGGTAGTCCATCGCGTGGAGCGCCTCGGAGTAGCTCGCGATCTTCATCGCGGTGTCCGCCGACGCGATGTTGGTGTCGATCGAGTCCTGCCAGTAGCCGACGCGCGTGAAGGTGTGCGACGGCATGTGCAGCGCGTGCGGCGCCGAGGGTGCGATCTTCGCGTAGCGGCGCGCGGCGGCGAGCGCGCGCGGCGCCAGCGGCGGATGATCGTAGGCGTGGATGATGTAGTGCGCGAGCCCGGGGTGGTCCGGGTACTTCGCGAACAGCGGTTCGAGCAGCGACGTCGCCTTGAGCTGCGCCGCGTACGTCTTGTCGGTCGGCAGCGCCGTCTGGTTCACGGCGAGCGCGTGGAAGATGGTCGCCTCCATGTCGTCGGGGTGCGCGCGCGCGACCCCCTCCATCGCCTGCGCGTACGCCAGCACGCGATCGCGCTGCGGCCTCGTGTCCGCCTCGCGGAACAGCTCCGCGGCGGCGTCAATGTACGCGCGCTCGCGCGGCGCCGGCGATCCCCTCACCGTTGCCGCCTCCACCGCCGCGCGCCCGTCCCGCAGCAGCTTGCCCCCCTTGACGCCCGGCGCGAACGGGTTCCCCCAGTACGCGAGCGCCTTCCCCCAGTGCGCCATCGCGCACGACGGGTCGGCCGCGAGCACCTTGTCGAAGCCGTCGATCGCATCGCGGAACTCGAACGAGTGGAGCAGCGCCATCGCCCGGTTGAACGCGCCGCGCGCCGCCGGCCGGCACGACGTCTGGAAGTCGACCGAGCCGAGCGTCTCGCCCGGCGTCGCGGTGTGGTGTTCGTGCTGTGCGTGCGCCAGGGCAGGCGCCGCCATGAGCGCCAGCGCCAGACACACTGGCACCGCGCTGAAACGCAACCTCAGCATTGCCCCCTCCCCCTTGAGAGGGCGAATTATACGTCATGGGGCGCCAGGAATCGCGCCGCCGCCCGCCTCCGCCCTCGCCTCGCGCCAGCCGCCGCGCGGCTCCCAGATGCGAACGCGGCGCGGCTCGTGGCGGTCCGGGCAGCGCAGCAGATCGTGGTCGATTGCCCGCGACAGTTCCAGCCGGCGGTGCAGGTGCCAGTACCCGTCGCTCATGGTCACCAGCGAAGGCGCAAGCGAGCCGTCCAGCGTGTAGATCGCGTTCATCCCCGGCTCGTGCCACTCCGTCGTGGTGACCGTCATCGACGAGTTGCTCACCGTCAGGCCGATCGCCATGTTGTACGGAACACGGCTGAGGCGGTTCAGCTCGGAACGCGGAAGGACGATGTATTTCAGCGGAGCGCCGGCGGGGCAGTTGCGGCAGGCGAACGCGGAGCCGGGGGTCTGCGGTGAGGTGGCGGGCCGGCTCGGATCGATGACGGCCACGCTGGCGCCCGCGTGCTCGTTGTTCACGCCCGCGGCCACGATCGCGCCGCGCCCCTCGTACGGCCACAGGCCGAGCGCGTTGATGCTGCCCGACTGAACGAACCGCACCGACGCCGTGCCGTGCGCGTCGATCTTCACCACCGCGCCGGGCCACCAGATCGAATGGGCGAGCGCCACCCAGACGCCGGCCGCAGGGCCGGCCTGCGCCACGAGCACGTCGCGAATCGGCCACGGGCCGGTGAACGATTCCTCGCCGAACCGCAACGTGATCGACGGCGTGTAGCGCCACTCCTCGCGCCCCTCGGCCGTCACGCAGATCAACTGCTCCTGCGCCGTGCGATCCGGCCTCGAGACGACGATGAGCGCCTCGGCGTCGCCGTCGCCGTCGATATCGCCGCGCTGGACCGGCTGCAGGTTGGGGCGCCAGTCGATCGCGGGCTCTTGGACGGCCTCCGCGAAGTCGATCGACCACGCCACCCGCCCCTCATCCGTGATCCCCTGGAGCGTCGTCCCCTCGAGGCGAAAGCGCGCCGCGGCGGGGTGGCCCGCGCCAACGGCGGGCGCGCGCATCCACGCGGCGATCCCGGCGAGCAGCACGATGGCAACTGCCGCGACGCCGGCCACGAGGAACCAGAGAGGGGAAATCCGGCGCGGCGCGGGAGGGATCCCGGCCGTCGCGCGGCGCCCGCCGAGCTCGTCGCGCTCGAACATCCACTCGTCGATCTCGGATCGGCGCGCGAACACGATCTGTCCGGCGGGGGTTTTGATGCGGTGGATCGGGAGGCCGAGCTCTTCCTCCCAGCGCTGAGCCGCGCGCACGCTCTTGCCGATGTACGCGGCAATTTCCTTCCAGCCGTTCAACTGGTCCGGAAACATGAAGACCACCGGATTGTACTGCGTCCTTTCGCGCGCCGGCGTGTTTGTAGGACAAACACCTACAACGCGCAGCGAGCGGACGAGGCTTACGACGGCCGTGAGAAGGGCAGCCGCGGCATTGTCACCTGGTACATGCGCGGCATCGCGGACCCTTCGAAGTCCATCCGCGGCGCGTACTTCTCGCGCGCTTCCTCGAGTTCCTCGAGGATTTCTTCCGCCAGCTCGCGTGGCGCGACGACGCGCGCAAAGGGGCCGAAGCTGAGGATCCAGCTTCTGAGCGCCGGGTCGATGCAGACATCAAGCGCGACCAGGACCGAGCCGTCGGGCCGTTCGTTCACCCGCTGCGAGGGGTGCCACTCGCGCTCGTTGACGTACGCCGACACCTGGCGGTCGAACTCAATCTCGATCCGCCTCGCTTCTCCCGTGTGTACGCCGAGCGAGTTCTTGAACGGCTTGTCGGTCAGCGTGCGCGAGGCGGCCTCGAATCGCTCCCCGGTTTCCGCGTACGTGCGGATGCGCTCGACGGCGAACGTGCGCGGCTGCCCGTACTCCGGGACGTACGCGATCAGGTAGATCCCGCCCTGCGCGTAGGCGAGCCGCAGCGGCTCGATGAGGTATTCCTTCACCCGCCGGCTTGAAAACGAGTGATACGACATCCGCACCCGCTTGCGGTTGAGCGAAGTGTCGATGATGCGCGGCATGATCTCCTGCAGGCGCCGCTCGTCGCGCCGCTTGCGCGGTTCCGCCTTGGCCTGCAGCACCGCCGGCAGCGCGTCGAGGAACTTGCGGACGCCGTCGGGCAGCGTTGACTCCATCTTCGTCATCGCGCTGGCGAGGTCGTCGCGGAACGGCAGCGCCGCCAGCGCGTCGAGCATCGATCGGCTCATGTACAGCGCGCACACTTCCGGCAGCCCCAGGCCGATCTGCTCCAGCCGTTTGAACGGCTTCGTGTTGAACTTGTAGAGCGCCGTCCCGTTGTCGCGGTCGCAGTAGATCGGGAACCCCGCGCGCTCGAGCGCGTCGAGGTCCCGGCGGATCGTGCGCTGGTGGACGGTCAGTTTTCCCGCCAGCCGCCGCACGGAGACTCCCGTCGGCGTGACGTCGATCGCCTGCAGGATCCTCCACTGCCGAATCAGCTCGGAGTTCCTCACGCCGCGGATCTTACTACGCGATTTCCGTGACCACCCCTGTCACCAGCCCCTCGTACGGTAGTCGCATGACGCCTCTTGCGGATGCCGTCTCCCGCGTGACGCTCGGACTCGACCTCACCGTGCAGAACGTCACGATGTTCCCGTCCCGTCTCGTGCGTGGAGGCGGGGCGCTGGCACGCGCGGGCGTCCGCACCGCGCCGCCAGTCCGGGCTGCGGGTCGCCGCCGAGCAGTGTGTCTCGGCGCTCCGCATCGCCACCGGCAAGGCCATGCCGGCGCCGGGCCTCGGCGTCGACGTCCGCATCAAGGCGCCGGGTCTGTCCGCCGCAGCGCTCGCCCACGACGACCGCCTCGTCCATCTTTCCGCGTTTGCCGGCTGACTCACACCAAGGAGACGTAACCTGTGAGGAAACAACTGACACTGACCTGCGTGGCAACAGTCCTTCTCTTCGCCTCGGGCTGCGGGGGTTCGAGCGGCGGCGCCAGCACCGCGCCGGCGCCGTCGGTGACATCCCTCAGCATCACCACGCCCGACAACGCGTCCATGTTCGCGATCGGGCAGGCGTTCACGTTCACCGCGGCCGCGACCATGTCGAACGGGGCGACGCAGCCGGTCTCCGGCACGTGGGGCTCCGACGCGCCGGCGGTGGCGACCGCGAGCGGCAACGGCGACGTCCGCTTTGTCGGGGCTGGCGAGGTCACCGTGTTCGTCGATTACGCGGGCGTGCGCGGCACGAAACGGGTGCGCGGCATCCCGAATTTCCAGGGGACGTGGGTCGGAAGCTATCTCATCGCCGGGTGCGAGCACTCGGGCGCGTTTGCGGGCGTGGACTTCTGCCGTGAGTTCCCGAACAACCGGGTGCTTCCCCTGAGCTTCGTGTTCACGCAGACGAACGACTCGGTGAGCGGCACGGCATCGCTGGGCACGTTGCGATCAAACCAGGCGAGCGGCCCGATCGCGATGGATGGGACGCTGGCGCTCCCGGCGACCTACCAGGACGGCACGTTCACGCTGACTGAATCGTGGGTGCTGCAGTCGCGCGAGCCGGGCAGGATCGCCGGCCGCGTGCTGGTGATCTGGCGCGCCGCCGGCGCGAGCGGCGAAGGGCGCACGGCCGGCGAGCTGTTCAACGTGAACCGGACGTCCACCATTTCCGTGGCTCCGCCGGCCCCCGGCGCGGCGCCGCGCACGATCGACGACCTCGTTCGGGCCGTCAGGCAGCCTCGATCGTGACCTGGAGCGTCCGGGCCCCGGAACCTGCTATGCTCTCCCCCTTTCAGCAGGGGGGCAGGATGCCGAAGTTCGTGATCGAGCGGGCGATCAGCGGCGTGGGCTCGCTGGGGGACGACCAGTTCCTGGGCATCGCGCAGACATCGTGCGGCGTGCTGCGCGAGATGGGGCCCGGGATCCAGTGGGTCCAGAGTTTCGTGACCGACAACAAGATCTACTGCATCTACAACGCGCCGGACGAAGCGGCGGTGCGCGAGCACGCCAAGCGCGGCGGGTTTCCCGCCGACTCGGTGGCGCGCGTCCGCCGGATCATCGATCCGACGACGGCGGAAAGTTAGGAAGCGGTTGTTCCGGCGGCGGCGCGTGTCGCGGAAGCGACGGGCCGCCGGCCGGAGCGCTCAGCGGCGGCGCGGCCGCCTTCGCCGCCGCAGATCGGCGTCGAGCTCGTCGATTTGTGTCTGCATCAGGCGGTGCTCGGCGTCGTTGCGGGTCTCGAGGCGGGTGACACGCGAGTCGACGGCCTGCCATGCTTCGGCATACTGGATTAGATCGGCCCTGATCGCCTCGCCGATCGCCCGCATCTGTCCCCCGAGTTCGTCGAAGCGGCGGTCGACATCTTCGAAGCGCCGGTCGACATCCTCGAAGCGCCGATCGACAGCGTCGAAGTGGCGCTCGACCGAGTCGAAGCGGCGATCGAACCGCTCGGACAACTCCGCCACGATCTTCGCCAGGCCTGCAACGGTCATTCGCTTCCCGCCGCCATTATCGGCGCGGCTCATGGCACGTCAAGCCGGCGTCTGCCGGTGTTCGCCGCACGGCCCGGCGTGCCGGCCGGGCTCTGCGCGCCGGGATCTACGGCAGCGTGCGGGCGCGCAGCTCCTCGGTGCCGGGGCCGATCGCGCAGGCGTCGCCGCGTGAAAGGCGTCGCCGCACCTTCGCGACGATCCTGTATGCCGCGTCCCGCAGCGGGCCGGGGATCAGCAGGAGCGCGTTCATCAGGCGCCACGGCCCGCCGAGCGCGGCCGCCGCGCGGATCACCGCGCCGGACCGTATATAGATGTCGTCCGGCGCGACCAGGATGAGGCTGTCGACGGCGTTGAGGTCTGGGTGTTGGGCGAGCACGGCGCGCCCGTACTCCGCGGCGCGCGTGCTGAAGCGGAGGCGCTCGCGCCGATCGAGCCGCGCGAGCAGCCGCACGGAGCGCTGGCAGAAGGCGCAGTCGACGTCGTAGATGAGGACCAGCGGCACGGCCAGATCACATTGTACAGCCCCAGCTTCGGCAGTCCGACCTAGTCGGCCGTGCCGCCGGTAATTCCGTAACGCTTGCGTTTAAGGAAGAGTCCCTTGCGCGATATGCCAAGAAGGCGCGCCGCCTCGTCCACCCGGCCTCCGGTGGCTTCGAGCGCGTTAATGATCATGGTCCGCTCGAGCGACGAAACCGCCTGCGGAAGGTGCTGACGCACAGGGAAGCGAGAAGCAGCAGGGGCCGATGATCTGAAATCTCGTCCGGCGTAGTTGCCGATGATTCTCTGTGACAGCGTGACGGGAAGAATAAGGGAGTCCGGCTCAGCCAACGCGGCTACTCTTCGCATTTCGTTCGATAATTCACGGATGTTGCCCGGCCAGTTGTAGGCGAGGAGTCGTTCCAAAGTACTCGACGCCAATTTAAGGTGACCTTTCCGAAATTCCTCTGCGTGAGCCACTAGAAAGAGCTGCGCCAGCCGCGGTATTTCTTCCGCACGTGTTCGTAGCGGAGGGATCTCCAGTTGAACCGTGTTGAGCCGATAAAACAAATCTTCTCTAAATTGATGCTGTTGAATCCGAGCGGAGATGTCGGCGTTCGTTGCAGCAATCACCCGCACGTCAACTTTGACTGGTTTTGGTTCGCCGAGAGGATGAACCTCCCTGGACTCCAGGAACCTCAGCAACTTCGGTTGGAGATCAATAGGCAATTCGCCGACTTCATCGAGAAAAAGCGTCCCAGTTTCAGCGCTGCGGATGACTCCAGGAAATGCCTCTCCGGCGCCGGTGAACGCACCCTTTCGATACCCGAATAGTTGACTCTCTAGCATTTCACGAGGCACCGCGCTGCAATTAAACGGAACGAATGGACCCTTCGCCCTACCAGAATCATCATGAATCAACCTTGCGAGGACTTCCTTGCCGACGCCAGTCTCACCCGTCAGCAACACGGTCACATCAAGCGGTGCCACACGACGTGCGGTTGCAATCACCGTTGTCATCACAGGAGACTCGAAAGCTGCTGGCGATTCCACGTGGAGCGTTGGCCCTAACCACGAACTCTCGGGCAAGTTTGATCGTCTAGTTCCTTGCAGCAACCGCAAGAGCAGTTCCCTGATGCTGCTGATAACGTAGTGCGCCTCAAAGTCGTTGGCGGGTGTTATTTCCAGCGCTATGGCGGGAGCAATCTCGATCCGTTGCGTCCGCCGGTTCGAGGGTCCGATTGCAGGCGGTGAAGTCAACGGATAACTCTTGACAATTTCGTCGTGCCCTCCAGCACTCGAAACGATTGCGGCCGCGTCGATTGACCTCGAAGTGGCGAGGAAGTCCAAGGCAGCTTCGGCGAATGCCAACGGAGTGTCCGCGGACTCCAACAACGGCCAAAGCAGTGACACTTGATATTCAGTTTGCGCGGCATCGTTGGTATCGGGAGCTACCCTTCTGAGCCGTTCTTTGGTCCATCGGACTTCCGCGGAAGCGACTTGGTCCCCCATGGCCCGAGCCAATCGTTCCGATAATGCGAGTGCCTCATTCGCTTGACGAATGTTGCCGTTGGCACTGTGCAATGTCGATCGAACGCGGTTCCGCTCAACCCTCAGGTTGTTTGACGTCACATTCATCGCGAGAGCACACATAAAGCGCTGTGCTCCCTCCGCAATCTCGCCCCTCATCGCAAGCGCTTCTGCTGCGGCGTAATGAAAGACAGCAGTCGAATTATCGTCGCCCCGAGCAACGGACAAGACACATCCTGCGTCAGCCTCGTGTAAAGCTTCATTCCACAAACCGCGCGTTCGATGCAACCGAGTTCTCGTAACAATCGTTGCCAGTTCGTACCACGAGTCTCTTAAGGGCGGGTGTAAGGAAATGAGAGCGGCGACTTGAGCAAGAGCGTGTGCTGCACGATCACTATGGCCTCTTAACAACCAGAGCTGTGCCAATGAATCGAGCGTTGCCAGCTGTAGGACGGGCAGGTCCCGTCCTAGATCTTTGGCATTGACTAAGTGCTCTTCTGCCGCTTCGAACTGGCCTCGGTACATATACACGCAGCCTAGATTGGCAGCGGCTGCTGCTTGTGACCATAGGTCTCCCGACGTTTGCGCATGTGTGCCCGCTTCCAGCGCGTGCACTACGGCATCGTCCAAGTCTGAGCACAGAAACGCCGTACAAGAGCGACTCAGTGCCAAAGCCGCGGCCTGCCAATAGTTTGGCTCTCGCCTTAAGTGCTCCGCGGCCAAATTTTCGTGTGCACTGGCTGCACTCAAGCGGCCTTGCGTAGCCTCGAACTTTGCTGCGTTGATGTGATATGCCGTCAGTGCGAGATCCGCTCCGAGTGACAGAGCATCATCGCGGGTTTCCTCTGCAATCCTTCGTGTGCGCTCGTCGCAGGAGATGTCTGCGCGATGCGCGAACATCCTGATTCGCGCAGCGCATGCGACAGCGCGATCCGAGCAGGAGATAGCAAGCTCAATCGCCTTTTGGAAATCTGCCTCGGACTCTGACAGTTGTCCCCTGTAACCGTTCAGTTCTCCGCGGACTACCAAAGCGCTGGCACGTACGCGATCTGGACCGCTCTCCAGGATTCGAGCTAGAAGGGCATCCAGCGCGCCCCAATCGCCGACGCGCAGCAGCGCTTCTGCAAGGAGAAGGGCGTGCTTGGAAGAGCCCGGCACAGACTTCCGAAGCAGTTCTAAGCCGACCTTGAACCGTCCGGCTTTCAGAGCTGCTTCAGCTGACGAAGCGTCATTGCCGTGCATAGATCCTGTTAATCAGCTAACCGAGGGATGTGGCTGGACTGATGTGGCGAAGATCGCTGAAAGCCCGGTGAACTAGGGCGCGGACGTCGTCGGTCGTCCCCGTGGCGGTGGCGACGCCGATTCTTACAAGAATGCGATGAAGAGGCCGAATTTCAGACGCCATTCGCTGCGCCATAGCCTGTGCTCCCGCCTGCGGGGTAGCTGACAGAATAATCACGAACCTTGTCCGACTTTGCTCGAACAAGACATCGCCGCCGCGAAGATGGGTTCTTAGAGCGGTCAATATCTGCGCGGAGCTTTCGCTACCGCTTGCATCTATGTCAACAGCAATCACCGAAATCGGAGTCGTCTCGCTCATCGGAATGCGCCGGATAAGTTCTGCCAAACCGTGAGGCTCACGTCTTGATCCGCGAAACGCACGCCGGGCGGTGCAAATGCGGTGAGTACGCCAAGCAGCTCATCCCCATTTAAGATTGGCAAGGCAGTGCATTTCGTGGAAGCGACAGACTGTCCTGTTGACTCGAGTTCGAGTCTGGAATCTGAATTGACTACAGCAGTGCGGTTAGCAGCGACCCAACCGGTAACTCGCTCTCCGATTGCGAGCTTCTCCTTAAGAAAAAGATGGGACCTCTCGCCGATGGCACTGACGACGATCAGATCTCCGCCCAGTTTGCTATATTCATAAAAAACAAGGTCGTCCAAACCGGTTACATCTCGTGCTGATCTCAAGAGTTGATCGATGGTGATGACAGCGGAGGAAACAGATCCACGATCGTAGGTCGGCTGCGCGATCGACGAACTTGGACTGGGCACCGCCGACTGTGCAATTTCGAAGAACAAGTGCTTCGCAGCCTCTTCTTCCGCCCGTACGGTCGCAGCGAGCTTTGGGTAAGCGGTGATGAAAGTATCGATTATCAGTGGGTCGTACATAACTCCACGTCGTTCCCGCAGCGTACGCAGTGCTTCGTCGTCGGTGAGTCTGCGACGGTAAGGTCTGTCTGATGTGAGAGCGTCAAAGCAGTCCACAACCGACAATACACGCGCGCCTATAGGTATCTCTGTTCCTTTGAGGCCGTCGGGATAGCCGCTGCCGTCCCAGTTCTCGTGATGGTGGCGGACGATAGGCACCACGGGATAAGGGAATTCTATGGACGAAAGGATTTCCGCACCGATACTGGCGTGTCGCTTCATGCGGCTGAACTCAGCGGTGCTCAATGGACCAGGCTTGTTCAAGATGTAGTCCGGCACGGCAAGTTTGCCCATGTCGTGTAGCAGGGCCGCAGCTTCTATTGCCTTGATTTGCGTTTCGTCTGATACGCCTAACTCTCGTGCCAACCCGATGGCATACATCTGAACGCGCCGGATATGCCCGTGAGTAATCTGATCCTTGGCGTCGATAGCCATCGCTAGGGTTTCGATTGTGGACATGTACAGCTGATTTAGTTGTACAAGGTGCCGATTGGTATCTTCAGCGCGTCCCATCGCCGTGGCGAAGGTCAAATACGAAACCAGTAGAAGTGGAACGATGATTGCCAGCTGGGAAAATTCGAGATTACGTGTATAGCTAACTAGGAGGGCCGCTACCGAGGCGCCACCAAAGTAATTTAGGGAAATCCACGCGAAATTCTCTCGCCAGATGCGAAACGCCGAAACACCTCGCTCAAGGGCAATGGCGACCGCGATAATCGAGCTGTTTAAAAGGAAGTATGAAAGTGTGAAACACAGAAGCGGCAGAAGCAGGGCGCCGATCGGTTGTGTTTCAGAGTGCCTGACCAGCGGTTGAATTCCCGCCATCAGAAAGAAGATCTGACTGCCGACCCAGATGGCGACCGGAAGCGCGAAGACGTTGAAGAAAATCTTATACAGCGGATTCTGATGCCTGAGCGACCACAGTGAAATCACCAAAGCATCGAGAGCGACGATTAGGGTTCCTGCCGCGGGGCCGAACAGCAGGACGGATGTGAATACGAACGTCTCCGAAACAGAGATAGTGGCCGGCAACGCTGGCAATTTCAGCGTTGCGGACCCGCTCACAAGTGTGAGTACAGCGAGAATGAACCATCCCGGCCCAATCGGTCGCGCGAAGAGTGAATAGATCGAATGCGCGATCGTCAAACTGCCGGCCGCGATGAGGGCCAGTATGTAAATACGCGCAGCTGCGGGCAGTGTCCGCCACATTTTGGAGGAAGCCCGCGCCCGTTGCGGCTACGAGCCCCAGGCGATTATACGCATCACAAGTCTCCTTTTCTCAACCGAATGCCGTAACGCTTCCCACAGCCCACTTGCCTAAATAATGGTATTGGTCCAGACGATCGTGTTCGTCCAAACGGTCGTGTTCGTCCAAACGATCGTGTTCGTCCAGACGATCGTGTTCGTCCAGACGATCGTGTTCGTCCAGACGATCGTTTCTGCCTGCGAAGTGTCAAATGCAGCTTGCATTAGGTCGACGCCCGAGGCAGCCGTCATCGGTGCCCACCGGAGCGTCGTCCAGGACAGGCTACGTTCCGCCTGCATGACATCACGGAGGCCGAACGTGAACCCAGATGGGACAATTTTGCTGCCAGCGATGTAACCGACCGCCACGTCGTCCGCCGGAACCTCGCGCGCGATCACTCCGACAGCCGCCAGCTCATTCAGGCTCCCCGCCCCTCCCCCGATAATCCCCGCCTCCGGCAGGAAGCTCGCCGAAATCTGCAGCGCGATCCGCACGTCCAGCGGCGTCATCGCGGGGTTTGCTTCGAGCAGCGTCGCCACCGCACCCGCCGCCACCGCGCTCGACATGCTCGTGCCCGACAGCGTCAAATACAGGCCGTCCGTCCGGCGATCCGGGTAGTCCTGCCACAACGTCGAGCCCGCGGCCCCGGCCGACACGATCCGGCTCCCGGGCGCCACCAGCTCCGGCTTCAAAATCCCGTCAATGGTCGGCCCGCGCGAGCTCCAGTCCGGCACGAAATCGTCGCTCCGCTGCGGCGTCCCGTTGGTGTTCACCGCACCCACGGTCAGCGCCCACGGGCTCGTCCCCGGCGAGGTGATCGCGCCCACCACCCGCGTCCCGTCCTCGAGCTTCCCCATGTTCCCCGCGGCCGCCACCACCACGATCCCCGCCGACACGGCCCGATCCACCGCCTGGCACAACGGATCGTCCACGTACGACTCGAACGCCGGATGCCCCAGGCTGAGGTTGATCACCCGGATGGCGTAGCGATCCTTGTGCTCGATCGCCCAATCGATGGCGTCGATGACGTCGCTCGTGTACCCCTGCCCGTTCCCGTCCAGCACCCGCAGGTTCACCAGCGCCGCCCCCGGCGCCATGGCGGACACCGACCCCGCCACGTGCGTGCCGTGGCCGTACGCGTCCGCCGCGCTCCCGCTCTGCCGATCCCCCACGAAATCCGCGCTCGCCACCACGCGATCCTTCAGGCCCGGGTGGTTGGCGATGCCCGAGTCGATGACCGCCACGGTGACGCCGTCCCCCGTATACCGCGCCCCCAGCACCCCCGCCTGCACCTGGTCCGCCCCGGTCGAGATCACGGTCGTCCCGTTCATTCTCCGGACGATGGCGTCGTTGCTGGCGTGCTCGAAGGAGGCGTCGGCCGCCAGATCGGCCAGCGACGCGGCGCTCAGCTCGACGACCGCGCCACGCTTCAGCGTCCGGACGACGCGCCCGCCATGACGTACGGCAATCGCCTCGGCATCCGCACCCTGCGCGTCCACGATCACGCGGGCGGTGCCGGTGCCCGCGGCGGCCAGCGCCTCGAGATCCTTCGAGAACTTCGGGCGCTCGCCGGCGAAGGCGGCGCTTGCGGCACCGGCCACAACCGCCGCCGCGACGATCGCGACGCCGGCACACCGGAAGAAGCTGCTGAGGCGGGGAGTTGGCAGTTCAGCGTTCATGACGAGGGCCCCTGGAAAACCGACACGTATACGTGCACCTGTAGCTCGGAAACCTGCCTCGTGCATTGGCACGGTCCGTACCGGAAATGCCGCGCTTGAAGCGGGACGGCCGCGCGGCGTGCAGCGGACGCACTCGAACGGACAGCGTGCGTCAGCGTGTTTGCCGCGAGAGGCGATCGCGGCTACGATCCCCCACGCGCGGCACGCGCGCGTCGCGCCGGCACACGGTTAAGTAGTTGGCTCGGTGGGGGCTTGCGGCGCGCCGTAACGCGGGGCGCGCAAAAAACCGAGAAAACAGACGGGTTTTCGGCGGCCAAGAATTTGGCCGGAGAGACAAGCGGTGGGTAGGAAAAATCGCGGTTGGTTGTTTGCCCTCGGCGCCGCGGCGCTCGCAGTCGCGCTCGCCTTCGCGCTGAGATTCCTATCGGTCCCCGGACGGCAGGACTCGAGCCCCCCGCCCCCTGGCGCAACCGCGCCCCGGCGCGGCGGCGAGCTGGTGGTGGCGATCCGCAGCGATCCCCCCACCTTCAACCGCTACGCGAACGCGCAGCTCGCCGACAACACCGTGGAGGCGATCACCCACCTGCTCCACGCAAAGCTCGCGCGGATAGACCGCCAGACCGGCGAGCTGGTGCCGTGGCTCGCCGAGCGCTGGACCGAATCGGCCGACCACCTCACCTACACCGTCACGCTCCGCGACGGCGTGAAGTGGTCCGACGGCCACCCCTTCACCGCAGACGACGTGCGGTTCTCGTTTGAGGCGGCCTACGATGCGCGGCTGAACAGCTCGCTGCGCTCCTCGATGCTCGTGCGGGGAAAGCCGCTCGCCGTCTCCGCGCCCGACGCGCGCACGGTGGTCCTCGCCTTCCCGTCTCCCTTCGGCCCGGGGCTGCGCATCCTGGACAACATGGTCATCTTCCCCAGGCACAGGCTCGAGGCCTCGCTCCGCGCGGGGACGATGGGGGAGGCGTGGGGGCCGTCGGCCAACCCGGCGGAGATCGCCGGCCTCGGGCCGTTCCGGCTCGTGTCGTACACGCCGGCCGAGCGGATCGTCTTCGAGAGAAACCCGCACTATTTCAGGCACGTCGCACGTGGCACGTCGCACGTCGCACGTGACGCGTCGCACGTCGCACGTGACGCGCTGCCGTACCTCGATCGGCTGACGCTGGTCGTCGTGCGCGACCAGAGCACCGAGGTGCTGCGGCTGCTCGGGGGGCAGGTGGACATCAGCGCGCGCGAGATCCGGCCGGAAGACTACGCCACGCTGCGGCGCGAAGAGAGCCAGGGGCGCGTGGCGCTGGCCGACGCGGGCACGGGGCTCGATCCGAACATGCTCTGGTTCAACCTGTCTCCGCCGGCGTTTCGCGGCGACCCGCGCAAGCCATGGCTGCAGAGCGAAACCTTCCGCAAGGCGATCTCGCACGCCGTGGACCGCAAGGCGCTCGTGGACCAGGTGTATCTCGGCGCCGGCGTGCCGATCGACGGGCCGGTGACGCCGGGCAACAAGGAGTGGTACGTCGAGGATCTCCCGCGCTACGAGCTGGACCGGTCGCGCGCGCGCGAGCTGCTCGCGGGGCTCGGTCTCACGGACCGAAACGGCGACGGCATGCTCGAGGACGCCGCCGGCCGCGCCGTGCGCTTCTCGATCCTCACCCAGCAGCAGGACACGATCCGCATGCGCACCGCGTCGGTGCTGCAGGAGCAGCTCCGCCAGTCGGGCATCGCGGTCGATGTGGTGGGCGTCGACCCGGGGTCGATCGTGCAGCGCTGGGCGGCGTCCGACTACGACGCGATCTACTTCGGCGTGGAGGCCAGCTCGCACGACCCGGCGAACAACCTGGATTTCTGGCTCAGCTCGGGGAGCTTCCACGTGTGGAACGCCGGGCAGAAGTCGCCGGCGACGGAGTGGGAAGCGCGCATCGACGCGCTCATCGAGCAGCAGATCTCGACGACCGACGGGGAGGAGCGGCGGCGGCTGTACGCCGAGGTGCAGCGGATCTTCGCCGAGCACCTGCCGATTCTCTATTTTGCCGCCCCGCGCCTCATCGTCGCGATGACGCCGAGGGTGGCCAACGCGCGCCCGGCGCCGCTCAAGCCGCTGGTGCTCTGGTCGGCCGACACGCTCGCCGTGAAGTAGACGTGAGCCGCTTCCTCCTCCGCCGCCTCTTCTTCGCGCTGCTGCTCGTCATCGGCGTGGCGTCGGCCTCGTTTGCGCTGGTGCACCTCGCGCCCGGGGATTTCTACACGCAGTTCGGGCCGGAGGCTGACGAGTCCGCGGCGCGCGCCGGGCGCGCGGCGGCGGGGCTCGATCGCCCCTTCGCGCGGCAGTACGCGGACTGGCTTTCGCGCGCCGCGCGGCTGGACTTCGGGCAGTCGCTCAAGTTCCGGCGCCCGGTGTCCGATCTGCTGGGCGAGCGCGCGCGCAACACCGCGGTGCTGGCGGCGGCGGCGCTGCTGCTCGCGACCGCCGTCGGCGTGCCGCTCGGCGTGTACACCGGCACGCGGCGCGGCGGGCTGCTGCGCCACGCCGTGCGCGCCCTCTCGATGCTGCTGCTCGCCGTGCCGCCGCTCGTGGGCGCGCTGGCGCTCACCGCGCTTTTCGCGCGCGCGGGGTGGCTCGCGCCGGGGGGCGCGTCGGCCGCCAACCTCGTCGTCCCCGCGCTCGCGCTGGCGCTGCCGCTCGCGGCGATCGTCGAGCGCATGCAGTCGCAGGCGATGCGCGACGTGCTGGGCGAGCCGTACCTTCGCGCCGCGCTCGCCCGCGGCGTTCCGCCGCGCCTGGTGATCTGGCGGCACGCGCTGCGCGCGGCGCTCGCGCCGCTCGCCGGCGTCTACGGCATCATCGCCGGCTCGCTCCTCAGCGGCTCGTTCGTCGTCGAGATCGTGACGGACTGGCCGGGCCTCGGCGTGCTGATGGCCGACGGCCTCCGCTCGCGCGACATCTTCCTCGTCGCCGGCTGCGCCGCCGCGGTCTCCGTGCTCCTCGCGATCGCAATCCTGCTGTCGGACCTGCTGCACCTGTGGCTCGACCCGAGGGTGAGGGAATCATGAGCGGGCGTCCTGTTGCCCTGATCGGCGCCGCCATCCTCGTCCTCGCGGCGCTCGGCGCCGTGTTCGCGCCTGCGCTCACGTGGCACGATCCTCACGAGCAGTTCGCCGGGTACCCGTACGCGCCGCCGATGCGCCCGCACCTGTTCGACGATCGGTGGACGCCGCACCGGCCGTTCGTCTATCCGCTCCACCTCGCCGATCGCCTCGAGCGCCGCTACATCGAGGACCGCACGCGCCTGATCCCGCTCGGCGCCTCGAGCCGTGAGCCTGTCTTTCTCCTGGGCACCGACGCGCTCGGGCGCGACGTGTGGTCGCGGCTGCTTCACGGCGCGCGCGCGTCGCTCGGCATCGCGCTCGCCGCCACGCTGGGCGCGCTGCTCGTCGGCACGCTGGCGGGCGCGATCGCGGGCTATGCCGGCGGGCTGGCAGACGAGGCCGCGATGCGCCTGGCGGATCTCGTGCTCGTGCTGCCGGCGATTTACGTCGTGCTCGCGCTGCGCGCGGTGATGCCGCTCGTGCTCGCGCCCGCCGAGGTGTTCGCCGGCCTCTCGCTCGTGCTCGCGCTCGCCGGCTGGCCGCTCGTCGCGCGCGGCGTGCGCGCGATCGTCGCCGCCGAGCGCCGCAGCCAGTACGCGGAGGCGGCGCGCGCCGCCGGCGCGACCCCCGCGCGCGTGATCGTGCGGCACGTACTGCCCGCCGCGCGCGGCTTCATCGCCACGCAGGCCGCGCTGCTCGTGCCCGCCTTCGTCCTCGCCGAAGCGACGCTGTCGTACGTGGGGTTCGGCTTCGCCGAGCCGGTCCCGAGCTGGGGGACGATGCTGCAGGAGGCGGGCAGCGGAAGGGCGTTCGGCGAGTTCCCGTGGCTGCTCGCGCCGGCGATCGCGATTGCGATAGTGTCATTGGCCGTAAGCATAGCAGTGTCAGGCACTTACGACCGAAGACGTCATGTTCAATTCTGAGATCGATGCTCCAGGATGGAACACCCCTGTTCCGCCCAATAGATACACGATGTTTGTAGGAATTTGACTGACAAGCCGCGTTTGCGGTGATCAATTTCAGCACACAGTCGCGCGCACACCACGCACACTGGTCACCTGACCGAATACCACTAAGCTATTTGACTGCATAAAGTTAATAGCTTATGTGCGGATACGGTCCAGGCTGGCCAGCCCCTTGCTCATGCACGGCCCGAATGACTCCCCGCAGTTGTGTCTCCACGCTGGCCGCAGTGGCGATGGTGACGCTCATGGCGTCGCCGGCTTTTGCCGGTCCCCGCAAAGACAAGCTCGACCTGGCGCTGCGCCAGGCAGTGAAGCAAGGCGCGACGGACAACCAGCGCGTGATCATCTCGGTGAACCCGGGCATGCGTCCGCTGCTGCGCGCCGCGCTCAAGAAGCACGGCGACACCGTGGTTGTCGAGCATCCGTCGATTGAGGCGCTGACCGCGGACGTGCACGGCCAGGACATCCTCGCGCTTGAAAAGGATCCGGCCGTCAAGGCCGTGTCGATCGATGCGACGGTCGTGGCCAGCGGGCGGAAGAAGGTGACCGCGGGGCGCGCGATCAACTACCGCGCGCTGAAATACTACAGCGGCCTGCGCGCGCAGCTGGGGCTCACCGGCAACACGCTGATCGGCAGCGGCGTCGGCGTCGCGGTCATCGATTCGGGCATCGCGCCCGTTCAGGATCTCCAGGGGCGCATCCGCCACTTCGTCGACTTCACCCGGACGAACACGCCGTTGCCCGTCGAGCCGTACGACGACTACGGTCACGGCACCTTCGTGGCGGGGCTGATCGGCGGAACCGGTGTGCAGTCCCGCTATCAGTACATGGGGGTCGCCCCCCTCGTGCACTTCGTCGGCCTCAAGGTGCTGGACCACCACGGCCAGGGGCGCGCCAGCAACGTGCTGGCGGCGATCGACTACGCGGTGGCCAACGCGGACCTGTTCGGCATCGACGTCATCAACCTCTCGCTCGGGCACCCGATTTACGCGCCGGCGGAGGACGACCCGCTGGTGCAGGCGGTCGAGCGCGCAGTGCGCCACGGCATCGTCGTGGTGACCTCGGCCGGCAATTTCGGGGAGAACCCGCAGAACCACCAGGCCGGCTACGCGGGCATCACGTCGCCCGGCAACGCGCCGTCGGCGATCACGGTGGGCGCGGTCCGCACGATGTCCACGCTCCCGCGTTCCGACGATCGGATTCCGGACTGGAGCTCGCGCGGGCCCTCGTGGTACGACGCCTACGCCAAGCCGGACATCGTCGCTCCCGGCGACCGCCTGATTTCGGACTGCCTCGCGGGCCAGACGATCGCGACCTCGTTCCCCTCGCTGCGCGTTCCGGGGCGCAACGACCGGTGCTACATCGCGCTGAGCGGCACGAGCGTGTCGGCGGCCGTCGCCTCTGGCGCCGTGGCCATCGTGATCGACCAGGTCCGCCAGGCGAACGCGCACGGCCCCGAGATCACGCCGAACGCCGTGAAGGCGATCCTCCAGTACACGGCCATTCCCGTTTCGCGCGCCAACGGCCGGCTGTACGACGGGCTGACGCAGGGCACCGGCGGCCTCAATCTCGACGGAGCCGTGACGGTTGCCCAGTTGATCGACACGTCGATGCCGCTGAACTCGACGTGGGTCGCCGCCGTGCCCGAGCCGGTGTCGGAGCTGGGCGGCGAGCAGTACGCCTGGGCGCAGAACATCGTCTGGGGCGGCAACCGCGTGACCGACGACAACGTGCTCTACGTGAACACGCTCGCGTGGGCCGCGAACATCGTGTGGGGCGGGGCGCTCGACGGCGACAACATCGTCTGGGGCACGCTCGGCGACGGCGACAACATCGTGTGGGGCACCGCCGGCGACTGGGGCGACAACATCGTGTGGGGCACCGGGCTGCTGACCACCGCTGACGGCGACAACATCGTCTGGGGCACGGGCGCAACGCCACGGAAGCGGAAATAACGAAGCTCATGGAACGCATGCCTGCCCAGGCTGAACTCGTGAGCGCGCGCCAGCCGGCCGTCACGGCCGACTGGCGGAGCGCGTTGCCGACGCTCTGCGGCGCGCGGGTCACGCTGCGCGAGCTGCGGCGGTCGGATGCCGCGTCGCTGGTTGCGATGCTGGCCACCGAGGAGGTCGCGCGCTTCATCACGCCGCCGCCGACCACGGTGGAGGGCTTCGAGCGGTTCATCGAGTGGACGCACGTGCAGCGCTCGCAGGGAGCCTACGCGTGCTTCGCGGTCGTGCCGGAAGGCATGGAGACCGCCATCGGGATCTTCCAGGTACGGCAGCTGGAACCGTCATTCGCGACCGCAGAGTGGGGCTTCGCGATCGGCTCGCCGTTCTGGGGGACGGGCGTGTTCGCGGACGGCGCGGCGCTGGTCGTGAACTTCGCCTTCGAG
>JACPDI010000029.1 GCA_016184105.1 Acidobacteriota bacterium | reverse complement strand
GAAAGAACCTGGGCGCTCGCGGCTGGCGCGAGCCAGCCGCCGAGCAGCACTGCCGCAAGGACACGTCGCGTACTCAGATGGATCACAACTCTCCTCCGTGTGACTCCGGTTGGCGCGGAATCGATCGCCTGAAACAAACGGGTTCTGACTTGCCGGAGGGACGCTACGCGGGGGGAGGTGCGCGGCCGTTGATCGAGGCCTGATCGGTGAACGCCCCCGGCTCGTCGCCCCGCGCCGTGATGGCGCCGGCGGGCGGCAGTTCGGGGGCGAGGGAATCGGCTGCCGGAGTCAGCCCAGGCCCAGCCACGCCCGCGACGCACGTCGTGCAGTGCGTCCGGGATTTCAGCTCGCAGGAAAGATCGTGGTGCAGGAAGGGGCCCGACGCGAGGACCAGCGCGTACGTCAGCAGGGCGAGCGGCAAGGCGCTGCGCCAGTGCGATCGAACGTGTCGGACACGGCCAGCCGACATAGCCATGATTATAGGGCGAAACTTATACTGCAAAGGTGCTCGCCCTGCCGCTGCGGGATGTCATACCGTCCCGAACCGCGCCGTTTGTCACCATCATCCTCATCCTGTTGAACGCGGGGGCCTTCTTCGTCGAGCAGACCCTCACCGAGCCCGACCTCCACGCCGTGGTCATGACTTACGGGCTGGTGCCGGCGTCTTTCAGCGCGGGCTCGCTCCTGACGTCGATGTTCCTGCACGCCGGCTGGCTGCACTTTCTCGGGAACATGCTCTACCTGTGGATTTTCGGCGACAACATCGAAGACCGGGTCGGCCACTGGCGTTTCCTGCTCTTCTACCTGGCGTGCGGCAGCGCCGCCGCCTTCGGCCAGATCGCCGCCTCGCCCGACTCGCTCGTGCCGATGGTGGGGGCGAGCGGAGCGATTGCCGGCGTGATGGGCGCCTACGTCGTGCTGTTCCCGCACTCACGCGTGCTGACGCTCGTGTGGGTCATCCTGTACGTCGAAGTCGTGGAGATCCCGGCGCTGTTCTTTCTCGGCTTCTGGTTCGTGATGCAGTTGCTGAGCGGCGTCGGCTCGCTCGGCGTTCGCGGCGGCGGGATCGCGTTCTGGGCGCACGCGGCCGGCTTCCTCGCGGGGATGGCGCTCGTCTCCGTCCTCAGGCGCCCGGAGCGGGAGCGGATCGAGTGGATTGAGTAGAGAGGCCAGGTACGACAACCGCACGGCGCGCCAGCGGCATCGACCTGCCCGCGGAGGGCCGCCGCTACGACTTCTTCCGCCGAATCTCCCGCGAGACGCGCGCGAGGTCGATCATCGCCCGCTCGAACTCCTTCGCGTACTCGTCGGGCGCCATGAGCACCTTGCGCGCGCGGAGATCGTCCACCTGCACCTGAAGCACCGCCTGGCGCTGGAGCAGTTCGGCCAGCGCGGGGTCGGCCGGGGTCGCCGCCTCGGCGCCATCGAGGAACGTGCGCGCGGCGGTGGTGCCGTCCGTGCCTTCGCCCCCGGCCCACTTCCCCACCCGATCGCCGTTGTCGTCCAGCATCGCGCGCTCGATCGGCAACTGCCCGCCTCGCTCGTACTGCTGCTTCACGCGCCGGCTCGCCGCGCTGAACGCCTCGAGCACCGAGATCCGGCCGTCCTTGTCGAGATCCGCGGCCGGATCGGTGAGCGACCCGATGAAGTGCTCGGCGAAGATCGTGTCGAACTTCTGCGCCGGGGTCTCCGTGGCGGTGACGATGATGCGGCGGGGCCCGGAGAGGCGCTCGAGGAACGGCATGCTCGCGCCGGTGGTGTTGACGAAGAGGACGCGCGCGCGCAGCGGCCGCAGCAGATCGCGCCACTCGTTCGTGTCGAGATCGGGCCCCACCAGGTTGAACTTCGCCTCGACTCCGTCGAACGATCCGTGCCCGAGCAGCACGATCATCACCAGGTCCTGGGGGCCCGTCTCGCGCGCGAGCCGCTCGAGGGCGGCGCTGATCCGCTCGCGCGTGGCGGGCTGCGCGTCGGCGCCCTCCCCGGCGAACACCTCGACTCGTTCCGCGTCGAACGCGAGCTTCTCGCGCAGCACGGACACCAGCGCCTGCCGCCACGTCGTCAGCTTCGCGGCGTAGGCCTCGCCGCCGGCGGCCCCCGCGACGACCAGCGCGTACCGCTGCGGCCCGCCTGGGGCCTGTCCGGCCGTGGCCTGTCCGCCCGCAACGTGTCCGGTCGTGGCAGCCACGACACCGAGCGCCCAGCACACGACGGCCGCACGGGTCATCGCAGCCCCCAGTGCCGGCGCAGCGCCCACTCGAGCGACAGCAGCAGGATCAGCCCAACGAAGGTCCAGGGGCCGTGCCACAGTTCCTGCGTCCCCACGGCGGGCGCGGCGTCGGCCCGTGCCTGCAGCGCCGGCCCAATCTGAGCGAACTCCCGCTCGGTGAACTGCCGCCCCCCCGTCGCCTCGGCGATTCGCGCGAGCAGGTCGTCACGCCGCCGCGGGTCGGCGGTTTCCAGGTCCGCGCCGCCGGCAAACACGTCGCGCGCCGCCGACGACATCCGCTGGGACGCGCGCCGCGCGGTCGCCGACACGCGAAACAGGCCGCGCCTGGCAGGCCGCCACGAGACGGTGTACCGGCCGCGCGCCGCATCGGTCAGCGAGGCCTTCAGCACCTCCTCGGCTCCGCGCTCGTCCCGCACGGCGATCTCCACCGTCGCGTCACGAATCGGCGCGAACCGGTCGTCGCGCACCGTGACGCCAATCGTTGCCGGGGCGCCCGGCTGCGCGTCGGCGTCCACGTCGAGCGCGACCGGATCCGGTGCGGGGGCGGAGAGCCATCGCGCGGCCTGCCGCCAGAAGGTGTCGTACAGGCGGTCGTCGAGCGGCCGCTGCATCTTCCACCGCCACGCCGCCTCCCCAGCGAACACCATCGTGCGCCCCTCGCCGTAACGCTGCACAACCAGCACCGGCCGCGCCATCCCGCCGCTCGACGCGACGGCCAGCACCTGCGCGCCCGGGCGCGGCGTGCCCGTCGCCGCGACCCCGGCCAGGGCAGGCGCCAGGCTCCAGCGGCGAGCGGACGCGTCACGAGCCCCCTCGAGCCGCAGCATCGCGTGGCGCTGTCCCTCGGGTGTCAGGGTCAGGCGGTTCGCGCCGCCGTTCGAAACGGACGCACGCGTCGCATCGATGGCGCCCTGCCGCGATCCGACCGGCAGCAGCCCGCCGAGCGCGCCCAGCGCAAGCCCTCCCGGCGCGAACGACCGCCCGCCAAGCAGCAGCACTCCCCCACCGCGCTCCGCGACGAACGCGTCGAGCAGATCGATTTCTGCCTCGCCCAGCAGATCGCGGGTCGCATTGCCCAGGACGATGCCGTCGTACGCAAAGAGCGTCGCGCGATCGGACGGCAGGCCGGAGGCGAGCGACGCCGCGCGCGTGCCCGCCGCCTGCACGTAGAAAGTGGCTTCGCCGCGATCGTTCTGCCCCTTGCGGACGACCGCATCAAGCTCGATGAACGGATCCCCGGCCCATGCCCGCGCGAGGAATCCGTGTTCGTATCCCGGCGAGCCCTGGACGAACAGGAGCCGGCGCTTCCGTCCGATCGGCTGCACGAGCGCGCGCCTCGCATTGTTGGCCGTGACCGCCTCCCCGTCCCGCGCGGTCACGTCCACCGTGTACACCACCGCCTCCTGGCCGGCGGGAGGAAGCTCGAACGTGATCTTCGTGGGCATCCCGTCGGCCGCGGGGACGATGCGCCTGATGTCGATGGGCCGGCCGGACGCGAGCAGCCGCACGTCGACGGGATCGCGGCCGTAGCCGTGCGCGACGACGGTGGCCGTCAGCTCGACGGAGGAGCCGGGCAGCGCCTCGTGATCGAGATCGAGCGACAGCACTTCCTGGTCGCGGGGTGGCGAGGTGTCGCCGATGCCCACGGCGAACACGGCGGCGCCCGAGTCGTCCGCGATCGCGCCGTCACCGGTGTCGACACCGTCAGACAGGAGAATGATGCCGGGCACCGCGCGGTCGCGGTACCGCTCGCGTACGGTGGCGATCGCCGCCCCGATGTGACTCGTGTCGCCGTCCGGCTTGCGCGCCGCATCGAGCGGGCCGATGTCGTTGCGCAGCTCGAGCAACTCGAGGCGATAGCCGCTCAGCGCCTGCGCGAGCGGGCCGGTGGCAATCGCCACCGCCTGCTCGAAGCGCGTTGCCGCCCGGTCGCTTCCGCGCTCGGCGGGCAGATCCGCAATGGCCATGCTGCGCGACGCATCGACGACGACCGGTATCACGCTGCCCGATCGCGGCAGCGGCCGGACCACGACCGGCCGGAGAAGGAACGCCGCAATCGCCACAAGCGACAGGAGGCGCAGCGCGACGAGTGCGTTCCGCCGGCGGCTGCCGATCGGCGCGTGCGCGTAGGTCCGCAGCGCCAGCCACACAATGGCGGCGGCGGCCATCGCCAGTGCCCACCACGGCGGCGGCGAGAGGAACGTCATGGGTTGCGTCGCCCCGCGCGCGCCAGCGCTTCGAAGTACCGCGCCACCTTTGCCCGGTATGCTTCCGGCAGCGCCTCAACCGACCCCGCGCTGATCGTGTCCTCTCCCCGTCGCCCGCGCAGCCGCTGCGCGATCGCCAGGTCGCGTTGCTCGAGCGCCAGCGTGAGATCGCGCTTCAACTGCTCCCAGCGTGAGAAGTCCTGCTTGAATGACTCCAGCCCCGGCGCCGACTCGCTCCACTCGTGCCGCTCGGGCGTGGAGTCTCCGATGCCGCTCGCCGGGCGGCCGCCGCGCTGCAGGTCGCGGAGCGTCTGTTCCGCGCGCTGCATCTCGCGCCGGAGTTCCTCCTGCCCCCCCGGCTTCCCGTCACGCTGCGCGCGCTCGAGGCGCCGCGACATCTCCTCGATGCGCTCGCGCGCCGCGCGATTGCGCGCCATCTCGCTGGCCAGCCGTCGTGTTTCAGCGTCACCTGTGGCCGACAGCCGTTCGGCTGCGCGTTGGAGCGCGGACGAGAGCTGCACGGCCCGCTCGCCGCTTCGCGGCGACGGCTGCGGCTGTCGCAGGCCGTTCGCGTTTTCGCGCATCCGTTCCGCCACGCGCTGCCGCTGCAGGTCGCGCGCCGCCTGCTCGGCGGCCTGCTGCTGCCGCTGCTCTCCCCCGCCGCCCGCCAGCGCGCGCGCGGATCGCTCGAGCCGCTCCGTGCGGTCGGCCAGGCGTTCCTGTTCGTCGGCGAGACGCTGCCGCGACTGGTTCCCCTGCGCCCCCTGCGATTCCGTCTCGCGCTGCTGCGCCTCGAGGCGCCGCTGCGCATCGGCAAGCTGCTGCGCTTCCATCTGCAGCTCGCCCGCCGACAGTTGCCGCCCCTGCCTCCTCTGCGACGATTGCTCGGCGCCACGGAGACGTTCGGCGGCGCGGCTGCCGCGCTCGCTCGCGGATTCGGCGTTGTTCCGCCGCATCTCCCCCGATGATCCGCGCATTTCCTCGGCGGCTTCCCGCACGCTCTCCGACTGCTCGCGCGACTGGCCGCCGCCCTGCTGCTGCCGTTGCAGGTCGCGCGCGAGCTGCTCCGCCTGCTGCCGCAGCTCCTCCTGCTCTCGCGTCAGCCGCTCCAGCCGGCGGCGGCGCTCCTCCTCGCTCATTCGCTGCGCGGCGAGCTGCCGCTGCGCGCGCGCCAGCTCGTCCTGCCGCGCCGCCAGCTCGCGGATGCGCTTCTGCATCTCGTCGTCGCCCGACGCGTCGCGCCGGTCGCTCGTGGACTGGCGGTTCTCGTAATTCGTCTGCTGCTGGCGCAGCAGCTCGCGGTCGAAGAGCGCCGACAGATCCTGGTTCGTTCGATTGCCACCGCCCCCGCCCGCGCCGCGTTGCTGGCTGACCTCACGCCGCCGGTTCTCCGCCAGGACGCGGCCGAGCTGCGAGAGCGCCTCCATCTCGTGGGGCACCGCGTCCTGCAGTTTCCTGCGCCGCAGGGCCTCTTCGGCCCGTCCCATCGCCGCCACTGCCAGCGCCATCGGATCGCCGCCGTCGCGCGCCGCGCGACGCGCGCCACCCGCCTGCGCCTGCGCCCGCGCGCGCGCCCTGGCGTCTCCCTGCGCCGCCGCAACCGCCTTCACGTCCGCGTCGCTGCGCCCCGCGGCCGCGCGCCGGAGCAGGTTCCACGTGGCATTCAGGATGTTCTTCTGGGCTTGAATCAGGGAGTCCAGATCGCCGCCGCCCCCCGCCGCCGCCTGCGACTGCGCGAGCGAGAACTCCTGGTCGAACGGCGCAACTTCGAGCAACAGCATCTCGCTGCGCGCCTCGCGGCCCCCGCGGCGGGCCTCGCGCGCGCGAGCGTAGGCGCTCACGATGTCGCCCGGCCGGACCTTCAGGTCCTCGAGGAACAACAGGTGCCCGCCGGCGGCCGACGGGCGTCCACCGCGGCTGAGCGTCACGACCTTCCCGGGCTGCGCGCCGACGGCGTACACCAACTCCAGCGCGCCGAGGCGATAGTCATCCTCGGCGAGCGCCTCGATCTCGACTTCCTCGAGCGGTGTCACCTGCCGATCCCCTTCGGGCCGGACGATGCGGACCTCTGGCGGGCGGTCGTCGGTCACGCGCACGAAGTACTCGGCCGAAGGCTCGCTCTGCAGCCCATCGACGTCCGTGAGATCGACGCGATACGAACCGTCGTGCTGCACCTCGAAGCTCGTCTCGCGGACCTCCGGCTCCTGCCCCGGCGCGAGTGCGATCGCGCGCGCGCCCATCTTCAGCGTGCCCGACGCCACGCGCTTGCTCGCCCGCACCCGCACGGTGACGCGGGTTCCGGCCGGTGCGTAGATATCGCCGCCATCCTCCTCGACGCGCGCCGGCATCCCGGTGTACGCCGGGTATTGGTACGCCACGTCGATCCGTTGCAGGGCCGGCCGGTGCAGCACGGTCACCGTATAGCTCGCGGATCGAATACCGGCCGCCGACACGCCGTATCTGAACGAATCTGTGACCGATGGGAGCGTCAGCACGTACGACTCGCTGTCGCGCCGCATCGCCTGCCGTCCGGGACCGGTCGATGATTCGATCGTCACGAACGGGCTCGCATCGAAGCCCGCCGGCACTCCCGTCACGCGCGCGCGCAGCGTCAGCGATCGCCCCGCGACGATCCGGGTGTCTCCGGGCTCGACCGCCAGCGCCACGCGCGAGGGGAACAGCCGCATCCACGCCGCGTTCACCGCGCGTTCGAGCGGCGCCAGCGACGCGCCTCCCGTCACGAGCAGTAGTCCGCAGGCGGCGAGTCCCCGGGCGGCGGCACGCCGCAAGTCGCTGCTCCGCACGATCGAGGACGGATCCACCTCCCGCGCACGGACGGCCGCATCGGCCAGGATGGCCGGCGCAAACGCATGGCCGCCGTCGCGGACGTGCACGGCGGCGACAAGCGCATCCTCGAACTCGGGCCGCCGCTCCTCGACCAGACGCGCGAGGTGGCTGTCGTCGACGACGGCCATGGTGGGCCGCACCGCGCGCACGACCCACGCGATCGCGGCGGCCATCGCCAGCACGGCGATCGCCATGACCGCGTCGGCGGTCGGGCGCGCCAGCCGGACCGCGAGGGCGAGCACGCCAAGCGCCACCGCCACGCCCGCGACGGCCGACGATCCGGCGCGCAGCGCCGCGAGCCACCGCCAGCGTTTTCGGATCGCCCCCAGAAACGTCGAGATCTCGAGTTGCGGACTCATGTGCGCCTCACGCGCGATCCGATGACTCCCTCGGCGACCAGGGTCGCCAACATCAGCATCAATCCGTAACGCCAGAGCGCCTGTCCGCTCTCGGACGCCTGCGCGCGCCGCCGCGCCGCCGACTCGTCACCATGGCGGTCCGGCCTCCGCTTCAGCGCCCGCTCGAACGCCTTCGCCTCCATGCGCGACGGGTCTGACTCGCGCACGTCCGGGTTGACGGCGACCCGCCGGCCCGAGGCAAGCTGGATGAATCCGAGTGCCGGCGCCGTGCCGGCCGGGAGCGTGCCAGGCGTGTACTCGCGCCGTTCGGCCGCCGGCGCCAGATAGCGCGCCATCTCCTGGACGAACGGCACGAACGCGGCCTGCACCGGCAGATCGTTCCAGCGGCGATTCATGTCCGACGCGAGGAACACGATGCGCCCCCGCCCCTCCCGGCGTTCGAACAGGGCACCCGCCCCGTCGTCGAAGCGCGCCAACAGCTGCCACTCAGGCGCGCGCACGCGCCACGCTCTCGTGAAGCGCGCACCTCCCAGGCCTTCGCCAATTCCGGTCCGTGCCTGGAACAGCGGATGGCGCCGATCGAAGGACGCCAGCGCCAGCACCGCGTCTGTGCCGCGCGGTGCCAGCACTTCGAGCCGCTCCAGCAGCGTGGAAAAGCCGGGATCGCTCGACGCCACCAGCACGCCGCCGCCGTTGCGTGCAAAGCGGGCGATCGCATCGCGAGCGCCGCGATCGAGACCACGCGGGCCGAGCACGAACGCCGCGTCCGGCACCTGCGCTCCGCCAAGTGCCCCGGCCACGCCCGGCGCGGCGACCATCGCCACCTCGAAATCAGGCCGCACTTCGCCCGCGCCCAGCGCCGCGCGTACGTAAAAAGCGTCCTCCGCGCCGCCCACCACCAGCACGCGCACGGGCCGGGTCACGTCCACCGAAAGGACCCTCGCGTCGTCTGCAGGCAGCTCGTTGCCCCCGGCTGCAACGAGCACGACCTTCACGTCCCCGCCGCGCAATCCCACGGGAACGACGGCCTCGATCGTCTGCGACGCGGGCACGTCCGCCTGCGTTTCCTCAACCCGGCCGCCAGCCGACTCCACCCGCACCCGGACGCGGCGGCCGGCAACTCCGTCGTTCCTGACGGTGGCCACGATGGTGCCATCGCGCTGCACGGCGCCAAGCAGCGCGACGTTATCGAAACCTGCGGCGACCTTCACCACCTCGACAACGGCAGCCTCGGGGACGGTGACGCGTGCATCCCCCTCCGTGCCCTGCAGATCGCCAATCAGGACGATGCGGCCGGAGCCTGCGTCGGTGTCTTCGAGGACGGCCACCGCCCGTGCCATCGCACCGGCGTACTGCGTCCCGCCGACACCAGGCCGCAGGCGCTCGACGGCGTGCCTGACCGCGCCGCGATCCATCGTGGGCGGGGCGAGCAGCTCCGGCCTGTCGTCGAACGCGATCAATCCGACAGGCTCCCCGGCGGGCGCGGCGTCGATGGCCTCCAGCGCCGCCGCGCGGGCGCGCGCCCAGACGGCGGGCGCCGCCATGCTCGCGGATCGATCGAGCAGCACGACGCGCGCGCGCGCCGCCGTGGATTCGTCGCCGGAAAGATAAGGACGGGCGAAGGCCAACGCGAGGAGCAGCAGCGCGGCCATCCGCAGCGCCAGCAGCAGCCAGTCCCTGATGTGGCGGCGCTGCGCATGCTCCACGCGGACGCCGCGGAGGAGCCGCACCGCGCTGAACCGCACCTCCGGAGCCTGCTGGTTGCGGAGCAGGTGCAGCAGCAGCGGGATGGCCACGGCGGCCGCGCCGATCAGGAACGCCGGATACAGAAAGGACGGCATCACCCGTGCCTCGCGCGCGTCGAGAGGTACGCGAGCAGCGCCGTATCGAGCGGCGTGGTCGTCTCGAGCCTGACGTAATCGATGCCGGCGCCGCGGAGCTCGCGCTCGTACAGGCCGAGCATCTCGTGAAGCCGGTGGAGGTATTCCTTTCGCACCGCCGCCGGTGAGGCGAGCAGTTCGAGGTCGTCCTCCATGTCCCTGAACCGCGCGGGCTGCTCGAAGGGAAAGGACAGCTCCGCGGGGTCGAGCACGTGGAACACGATGACGTCGGTCCCGCGAAACCGGAGATGCTTCAGGCCGCTGATCGTCTCGGCCGGATCGTCCAGCAGATCGGAAATCACGATGGACATGCTGCGGCGCGCCAGCCCCTCGGCGAGCTGGTGGAGCGGCTTCGACACGTCCGTCCGGGTCCCGGGGCGCAGCCGCGACAGCGCCAGCAGCACGGCCTTCAGGTGCCCTGTCCTCGCGCTTGCCGGAAGGCGATCGACGATCTGCTCGTCGAACGCGACGAATCCCACCGCATCGCGCTGGCGGTTCATCAGGTACGCGAGCGCCGCCGCGAGGTAAGAGCCGTACGCCACCTTCGAGACCTCTCCCGTGGCGTAGGACATCGACGCGCTGACGTCGAGGAGGATGTGGCAGTCGAGGTTCGTGTCCTCCTCGTATTTCTTCACGTAGTAACGGTCGCTGCGGGCGTACACCTTCCAGTCGATGGTCGAGAGATCGTCTCCCGGCAGGTACTGGCGGTACTCCGCGAACTCGACGCTGAAGCCCTTGAACGGGCTGCGGTGCAGGCCGGAGATGAACCCCTCGACGATCGTCCTGGCGCGCAGCTCCATCGAGCCGAGCCGCGCGATGACCGCGGGATCGAGATAGCGCAGCTCCGCCGCGCGGGCCGGCGCCAGGCTAGTGCGGGCCTCATCCGCGGATCGCTCGCTCACAGCCCGCTCCGCGGCGGCGGCACGCTCTCGAGCAGCCGGTGGACGATGTCGTCGGCCGCGATCCGCTCGGACTCGGCGTAGAAGTTCGGAATGATGCGGTGGCGGAGGATCGGCGATGCGAGCGCCTGCACGTCGCCGACCGAGACGTGATAGCGGCCGCGCGTGAGCGCGCGCGCCTTCGACCCGAGGATCAGCGACTGCGACGCCCGCAGGCCCGCCCCCCATTTCACCCACTTCTCCACGAAGTCGAGGCCGTTCTTGTTCGGGCGCGACGCCGACGCGAGCCTCACCGCGTAGCGCGCGACATCATCGGAGACCACCACCTCGCGCACGAGCCGCTGGAACTCCAGGATGTCCGGTCCGGTCATGACCGTCGACGGGCGGGGCCGCTCGGCGCCGGTCGTCTCCGTCACCACGCGGACTTCGTCGTCCTCCGGCAGGTAGCTCATCACGACGTTGAACATGAAGCGATCGAGCTGCGCTTCGGGCAGCGGATACGTGCCTTCGAGTTCCACCGGGTTCTGCGTGGCGAGCACGAAGAAGGGACGATCCAGCTCGTAGGTCCGCCCGGCGGCGGTCACGTGGTATTCCTGCATCGCTTCGAGAAGCGCGGCCTGCGTCTTCGGCGGCGTGCGGTTGATCTCATCCGCGAGGATGATCTGCGCGAACACCGGGCCCTTCACGAAGCGGAGCGCGCGGTGCCCCGCCTCCTCGTCGAGGATCTCGGTGCCGGTGATATCGGCGGGCATCAGGTCCGGCGTGAACTGGATGCGCTTGAAACTGAGATCCAGGATCTCGGCGAGCGTCTTGATCAGGAGCGTCTTCGCCAGCCCCGGGACGCCGGTGATCAGGCAGTGCCCGCCGGTGAAGAGCGCCAGCAGGACCTGGTCGATCACGTCGTCCTGTCCGACGATGACCTTGCGAATCTCCGCGAGGATCCGCTCGCGTCCCTGGGCCACGCGATCCGCCATCGCGTGGGCCGCCACCTCTCCGTTCACACCTGTCAGGGGCACCTGCATGCCGCCTCCTAGTGCGTGAGGGCATAGATGATCTCGTTGATCATCATGCGATACGCCTCCGCCGTGTACTTCACGTATCCGGGATACTCGGCGGCGTTCGACCACTCGATGCCGTCGCCCATGTCCGTGTTCCAGTTGATCAGCACCATCGGGCGCGCCGCATCGTCCAGGATCGCGCGCAGGTGGGGCACGAAGCCTCCTTTTTCCCACGTGCGCCCCTGCAGAAACGAGCCGAGCCCCGGTGTCTGCGGGTAGCGATCGATCTTGTAGAAGCAGCTGAAGATCGGATGGGCGGGCGTCAGCTCGACGATCTCGCGGTCGGGAAACACCCGCTTCATCTCGCGCTCGAGGTTCGCCCACTCGACCGGCCCGTGGAAGTCGTCGAAGGTGAGCGTGCCGCCCCGCAGGAGAAAGTCCCGCAGAATGGGGACCTCGATGTCCTGGAGCCTCAGGTTGCCCGGCTCGACGACGTACAGCCAGGGGTACAGCGGCAGCCGGGGATCGTCGAGCGACAGCACGATGGGATCGGCCGCGTCGATCGAGGTGACGCTGCGCAACCGCCGGGTGAGGTTCTGCTCCGCGGCGTTGTAGTCGATCGCCCACGGCTCGTCGTACAGCGACCCGCCGAAGCGGCCGCGGCCGGCCCAGGCCGTGTAGCGCACGCGCACGAACGTCCACTGCAGCCCGGCGAATCGGCCGCCGTCGCCGGCCGCGGCGGGCGGAGCCGCCTGCGGCGGCGCGGCGCCGCGATCCGGCCGTTGCGCCGCGGCGGCCGCGGCCAGCAGCACGAGCGCGCACGCCGCGAGCAGCCGACGGCCGCTCACCGCCGGACCTCCACGGTTCTCAGCAGGAGTTCCTGCGCGCGCTCGAAGAGCGGCGCGACGTCGAGCGAGGCGAGCGCCTCGCGCTTGGCGTCCGCCTGGCGGCCCGCCGCGAAGTACGCCTCGCCGAGATCGCAATGCGCGGCGGCGCTGTCGGCGGGTCCCGTGTTCAGCGCCGCGCGGAATTCGCGGGCTGCGGCGGCGTGGTCGCCGTCGTGCAGGGCTGCCCGCCCCAGCGCGGTGTGCGCCGCGCTGTCAAACGGATCGAGCGCCACGACGCGCGTGGCCGCGGCGCGCGCGGCCGCGGCATCGCCCGTGCGCTCCGCCGCCGCGAGCAGCCGCCTGGCCGCGTCCACGCTGGTGTGATCGACGGCTGTCAGCGCGGTCAACTCCTGCACGGCGCGCGCGTGATCGCCATGCGACTCGGCCAGCGCCGCAAGCCGCGCGCGCGGGCTTTCAGGTCCCGCGGCCTGCGGCACCAGCGCCGCCGCGCGCTCATAGGCCGCGACCGCACCGGCGCGGTCGCCCGCATCGGCCAGCGCCTTCCCGAGCGTCATCTGCACGGCAAAGCTGTCGGGGTGCTGTGCGGCGAGCGTCGCCAGCGCGCCCGGCTCGCTGGCCGTCTTCAGCCCGGCCACCTCGCGCAAGACGTGCGCGAGCTTCTCGAATCGCGTCTTGAGCGCCGCGTCGAAACTCCCCTGCAAGGACACCATCGAGAGATTCGCGGCGCGCTGCAGCGCCGCCTCGTCGTCCAGTCCGTCGCCGTACGCGGTGACGAGCGCGATGAGCGCGGCATCGCCGCGAAGCTTCACGAGGTGCTCCACGAGCAGCGACGCCTGGTAGTACGCCAGCGCGATGGTCTCCGGCCTCGTAAAACCTTCATTCAGCTCCGCGAGCGGGATCACCCGGCCGTCCCGCCACGCCCGGGCGAAGGCGACGTCCATCTCGCGTCCCCATTCGGGCCGCGCCCGCCCCTCTTCGTAGACGGAGATGCCTTCGGTCAGCCACCGCGGCACGCGCTGCTTTGACATCTGCAGCGTGAATACGTGGGCCAGCTCGTGCCACAGCGTCGCCTGCCAGCTGAAGGTGTTCGGCGGTCGCGCCTTCGGCGAATCCATCGTCACGACGCGACCGAAGCAGGCGCCGAGCGCGCCGAGCAGCCCCGGCAGCCCCAGCGTCCGGACGGCGAAATCGTCGTGGCGGGGAAAGATCTCCACGAGGATCGGACCGCGCGGCGTGAACGAGTAGCGCTTCGCCAGCGCCGACACCGCCTCGCGGGCCAGCGCAGGCGCATACTCCTTCAGCACCGCCGCCTCGCTCTTGTGAAAGCGGAACGTGAACGGCGGCTCCTCGACGGTCTCGAAATCATCCAGCGTGTCGAGCAGCGCCAGCAGGTTGTAGGTGACGACGTCATACGGATCGATGCGGAAGGCGGCATCGAGCGACCGGCGGGCTTCGACTTCGTCGCCCGTCCGCATCAGATTGAGGCCGAGGCGAGCCGTCACGGCGGCATTGCTCGGGTCGGTGTCCATGGCTTTCCGTCCGAGCGCCACGGCTTCTTCGAACCGGTACGCGCGCGCGAGCAGGTCCGACGCCGTGTCGTAGGCCGCGGCGTACCGCGGGTTCGCCTCGAGCAGCCGCGCCACCTCGGCGTCGAACTCCGCCGCGCGATCGTCGACGCGCGCGAGAGCGGCAAGGAGCGCGCGCGCCGCAAGGCTGGCCGGATTGGCCTCCAGCGCGCGCCGCACGAGGGCGCGCGCCTCGGCGCGCTTGCCCGCGTCGATCTGCAGGTGCGCCTGCGTGAGGAGCGCGTCTTCCATCGTGGGGTCGATGGCCAGCGCGCGAGCCGCAGCGCCCGCGGCCGCCGGCGGATTACCGTCCATGAGCGCGCGCGCCAGACCCGCATGGGCCGGCGCCCACTCGGGATCCCCCTTCAGCGCCTCGCCGAACGAGCGCGCCGCGTCTTCGTGGTTATGTTTTTCGAGGAACAGCTCGCCCCACGCCGTCTCCACGGCCGGGTCGCCTCCGGCCGCGCGCGAGGCACGGCGGAACAGCTGGTTGGCCTGGCGAAACTCGCCCAGTGCCGCCGCGGCGCGCGCCACGCGCACGATGGCTGCCACATCGCCTGCCCCGGCGCCCGCCGCGGCAATCGGTCCGAGCAGGCCAAACGCTTCTTCGTGCCGCCCACGATCGCGCTGCAGCAGGGCAAGCTCGAGCGCGGCCTGCCCGGCCGGATCCTGTGCGGCAGCGGGTGTCAGCAGCGCCAGCGCCTCTTCGACCCGGCCTCTGCGAAGCGCCACGCGCGCCAGGATCGCGCGCGCCTCGGGATCGACCGCGGCACGCTGCTCGGCGAGCGCCACCGCCTCGTCAAGCTTGCCGTGCGCGAGCAGCGTGGTGGCGGACTGCAGGAACGACGGGTCGGCAGGGACGACTTCCGGAACCGGCGGCGGCACCTGCGCGCGCGCGGCCCCCGTCGGCGCGCACAGCAGCGCCGTCATGGCGACGCCGAGAAAGGCGGCGCCGCGATACGCACGGCAGGAGGCAGCTTGTCCGCCGCTCATCTTCTTTTGACGCCAGCCGGCAGCCGGCGGATTGCGCGGCACGATGCGCCGGAGGACGTGAACGCCGCCTAGCTGGCGGCAAGTACCCTCTCGAAGACGTCCAGCGCCGCCTGCATTTCCTCCATCGTCCCGATGGAGATACGGGCGTGCGTGACCAGCGGCGGGAAGGGCCGCCCGATCAGGACGCCGCGCTCGGCGCACGCGCGATTGAACTCCCGCACGTCGCGTCGCACGTCGACCATGATGAAGTTCGCCTCGGAGGGGATCGACCGATACCCGAGTTCCGCCAGCGCCGTCCGTGCGAACTCGCGCGCTGCGTGGTTGCGGGCGCGCTCACGGGCCATCAGCCCGTCATCACCGAGCGCCGCGGCGGCGGCCGGCGCCACCAGCGCATTCACACCGTTTGCCAGCCTCTGGCGGCGGAGCGCCGCGATGGTCTCCGGCCGGCCCACGGCATAGCCGAGTCGGAGACCCGCCATCCCGTAGAGCTTCGAAAACGTACGGCACACCACGACGTTCGGACGCCCCAGCGCGAGAGGCAGGGCGGTCTGGTAGGCGGGATCCTGCACGTAGTGGTGATAGGCCTCGTCGATGAGGACTGTCGTCCCGGGAGACACTCGCTGCACGCGCTCGACAAACTCGGAGATGACCTTCGAGCCGTGAACCGTCGCCGTCGGGTTGTTGGGGTTGCAGACGAAGATCAGTCCGGCGCCGGGCGCGCGGCCCGCCATCGCGTCGAGATCGAGCTTCAGGTCACGGGTCACGGGCACCGCGTCGACGCGCGCGCCCAGCAGCTCCGCGTAACGCGTGGGATCCTCGAAAGAGGGGGCGGCGGTGATCAGCGCGCGCTGCGGGCTGGTGAACGCGTACACCGCCATTCGAAGAATCTCGCCGGACCCGCTGCCGCAGACGATCGATTCAACGGGCACCGAATGGTGGGCGGCGATGCGCTCGGTGACTTTCTGCGTCGGACCGCCGGGATACCTCGGCGCGTCGGCGGCCAGCGCCGCCATCAGCGCTTCGACGGCAACCGGCGGGGGCCCGATCGGGTTCTCGTTGCTGCTGAGGCGAATCGGGCCGGTCGCGCTGGCGGGAACGAACTCGAACTCCCGTCCTTCGCCCACAGCCGCTTCGCGGCCGCGCGCGAGGAGCTGCGCACCCCGCAGAGAAACGAGTGCGGACGCGCCCGCCACGCCCGCCGCACGGACGAATCCCCTACGCGAAACGCGCATGCTCCCCTCCTCGGGGGAGTCTAATACACCGGCCGCCAGGTGAAGAACAAAGCGGCGATCAAACCCTGTCCTAACGCGAAGAGCAGCAGCCAGCCGGCGCGGCGCGAGGGAGGGACGATGAGCGCCAGGGCGGCGAACATCGGGAACAGCGTGGAAGTCAGCCGCCCGATCGACAGCACGCCCCCCTTGAACAGCGGGGGCAGCAGGTTGGCGAGCATGAACACGGCATAGGGAGCGCCGAGCCGCCGGTAGACGGGCCAGGTCATGCCGAGCGCGAAGAGGGCGGCGAGCGTCTGGATGAACTCCGCGGGCGAGCGTCGCACCCACGCGAGGAGCCCGTCGTGCCACACGGTCACGACGACCCACTCCGCGTAGGCCGTCGATCCCGCGAAGCTGCGTCCCCACGCCTCCTGGACCTTCATCCACGCGAACGGATCGCCGGAGAGCGAGTACGTGTACGCCGAAAACGCCAGCATGCCGGCGCCGGGCATCGCCGCCACGAGGAGCCGGCCCGGGAGTTCCCGGATCGATGCGCGCCGATCGCGCGCCAGCAGCGGCGCGATCGCGATCAGTCCAAGCGTCAGGCTCAACATCGCGCCGTTGGGGCGCGTCAGCCCCGCCAGCAGTCCCGCCGCGGCGGCGGCAAGCCACCGCCCTCGCTCGAACGCGAGGCAGGCGCTCACGGCGGAAAACAGAAACAGCGATTCCGTGTAGGGCGCGCTGTAGAAGACCGCGAACGGATACGCCGAGAGGAAGACGACGGTGGCAAGCGCGGCGTCGGGCGTGCTCCGCACCTCCATCCACCGGTACAGGGCGACGAGCGCCGGCAGGAAGATCGCGACGGCAATCAGCAGGCCGGCCCAGACGAGCCGCGACTGCCGCAGCTCGATGTACCGGTCGTACGTCATGTCCGCCACCCGCTGCGGCTCGGTGAACACCGACGCCGCGCGCAGCAGCATCGGGTACGCCGGAAAGAAGGCGACCGCCCGCTGCGCCGGCTCACCTGCGCGCGCGCGGTCGCGGTAGCCTTCCTGCGCGATCGCCGCGTACCACCCCGCGTCCCATCGTCCCGGGAGATCGGCCAGCAGATCGTTTGAGACGCGGTACTCCATCGTGGGCGGGCGGCCGATGATGAGCACGGCAACGGCGCCGACCATGACGACGCCGAACCGGCTGACGGCCCAGATGCGAACGATGTCCGCATAGGGCCGGCGCCGGGCGGCACCGAGCGCCTCCCAGATCCTCTGGACGAGGTGCGGCCGCGGCGCGCGCCAGTGCCGGAACGCCATGAGCGCCAGCGCGATGAGCGCCGGGCGCCACGCCTGGCGCACCGTGATGAGCTGCCCGAACGCGGACGCGCGCAGCCCGCTGCTGATGGCGACCTTGAGAGCGATGAGCAACAGGGTGACGGAGAGCGCGTCGAACCAACCGGCCCATCGCGGGAGGCCAGCGGGCTCAGCACTCGGTTTCGGGACCTGCAACGCGCGCTCCTCCACTGTGATGCGCCTCAGCATCAGCCAGCCGAAGAGAATTGTAAAGAGCGCGCCGGTGCGGGGTCCGCCCAGGAGCAGCGCCGCCCCGGCGATCTCCCCTGCGACCGCGAGGTAGTTGGGGTGGGACAGGAAACGATACGGGCCGCGCGTGACGAGGGGCGCGCCCGGAACGACGAGCACGCGAAAGGACCACCGATCGGCGAGCGATCGCACGGCCCAGTACTTCAGCCCCTTCGCCACGGCGAAGGCCACGAGCCCGGCGAGCCACCATTCCCGCGGATCCGCCACCCGCAGCCATCCCTCGACGGCGGGCGCGATGAACGCGAGCGGGTAAACGATCCGCATCCAGGCATACACGTCGGACGGCGGTTCGACGGCGCCGCGCGCGCGGAGCGCGCGCTCGTTGCGAGCCGAGCGCCGCGCTTCCACGGCCATGAGCCCGAAGATGATGACGAGGGTGCTGATGATGCGGGCGTGTGGGGTCATGCGGCGCGGACGTCTCCGGCGACGTCGATCACGTAGCGCAGCGCCGCCGGGGCCATTCGCGCCCCTGCCGAGGCGACGCGGATGGCGCCGGGGGAGCCGACGAGCGCGCGCAACGCGCGGTTGAACGTGCGCTTGCGCCGGAACTCGCGCCGCAGGCCGGCCAGCCGCTCGTGTGCGTTCTGATCGCCGGTCTCGAGCGCGTGCAGCGCCGCGCGCGCCGCCAGCTCGCCTCCCCGTATCGCGAACCGCAGGCCATCGCCCGTCATCGGATCGATGAAGCCGGCCGCATCGCCCGCAAGAAGGAGCCCCGGCATCCCCGCAGCGCGGGCATCAACGGCGAGCGGCCCGAGCGTGACGACCGGCGCGACGGGTCGTGCGCGCGCGAACCGCTCGCGAAGCATCGGATCGCCTGCGAGCGTTTCGCGCAGCGCCCGCTCGGGATCTTTCAGGCGCGCGCGATCGGGCGTCACCAGGCACGCGTTCACCAGGCCGCCGGGCACCTGCGCGACGCCGATGTAGTGGCCCCGCCGTACGTGCATCTCGCCGAAGTCGGTCATGCCCTCCACGTCGGTGTAATAGCTCCCCACGGCCCAGCGCCGGGGGCTCTCCGGATGGCGCGAGAGCCCGAGCGTGAACGCCAGCGTGGAGTGGCGGCCGTCGGCGGCAATGCAGAGGCGCGCGCGCACGATCCCGCGCGCGCCGCCGCCGCGTTGCGCCACGCGCACGCCGCCGACCGTCGTGCCGCGCGGACAGTACGCGCCGGACACCAGCGTCCCTTCGTCGATTCCCACGCCGGCCTTCCCCGCCGCGTCGAGGAGCCGCGCGTCGAGCACGGCCCGCGTGAGGGCGAGGCCGGTCACACCGCGCGGATAGCGGCCGGTCACCGCCACTCCCCCACCGGTGACCACCATGCCGGCGACGGGCGTGCCGCCCTGTTCGGTCGCTCCCGAGAGCCCCAGTCGCGCCAGGAGCGCTCTCACGCCCGGGTTCAGGGTGTCGCCGCACAGTTTCCGCCGCGGGAACCGCGCGCGGTCGAAGAGGCGCACGCGCACGCCGGCGCGCGCCAGCACGATGGCCGCGACGCTTCCCGCCGGCCCGCCGCCAACCACGATGACGTCCGGGTTCATCCGCGTCCCAGCACGATGGCGCTGTTCTTCGAGCCGAACCCGAGGCAGTTGCAGAGCGCCGCTTCGACACGCCCCGGCCGTCCCGCGTTCGGGATCACGTCGAGGTCGCACTCCGGGTCCGGCTCGCGCTGGTTGATCGTCGGCGGCAGGAACCCATGAGACAGGGCGAGGGCCGTTGTGACGATCCCGGCCGCGCCGCTCGCCCCCTGCGGATGCCCGATCATCGACTTGGTGGACGAGCCCGGCACCGCGTCGGCGCGCGCGCCGAACACCCGCCGCACGCAACGCGACTCGACGGCGTCGTTGAGCTGCGTGGACGTCCCGTGGAAATTGACGTAGCCGATCTCCTCCGCCGCGCGGCCGGACCGCTCGATCGCCAGCCGCATCGCGCGCACGATCTGCTCGCCGTCAGGGTCCATCTGCACGCGATGGTACGCGTCGCACGTCGAGCCGTAGCCATCAACCGTGGCGTACACGCGCGCGCCGCGGGCGCGCGCGCGATCCTCGCGCTCGAGCGCGAGCATCCAGGCCCCCTCGCCCAGCACGAATCCGTCCCGCCCCCGATCGAACGGGCGCGACGCCTCGGCGGGGGTGTCGTTGTACCGCGTGGACACCGCGCGCATGCGGCAGAACCCGAAGATCATCCCGGCGGTCACGCACGCGTCCGCGCCCCCCGTCAGCAGCACGTCCGCCTCGCCGGCGCGAAGCAGCGACGCCGCGTAGCCAATCGCGTCGGTGGAGCTCGTGCAGCCCGTGGACAGCACGTGGCTGATCCCGTGCAGCCCGAGCGCGATCGAAATCTCGCTGGAGACGATGCCGACAATCGACACGGGGATCGCGTAGGGCGTGACGCGCCGCCCGGACGCGGTGAAGAACTCGCGATACTGTTGCTCGGCGATGTCGATGCCGCCGGCCCCGCTGCCGACGATGACGCCCGCACCGGGCTCGCCGAGGCGCAGCCCGGCGTCGGACCAGGCCTCACGCGCGGCGAGCACCGCGATGAGCGACACTTTCGCGTAGCGTTTGGGGTCGGCCTTCCCGGACACGCCGCCGGACGGCCCGCCATTGCCGTTGCCCCCCGGCGGGAACACGTCGGTCACATCCAGCGGGGGAACAGGCGCAGCCACCTTGCAGGGCAGCTCGCTCGCGTCGAACGCCTCAATCGGCCGCACGCCGCTGCAGCCGCGGCTGACCTGCGTCCAGAACCGTTCCCTGCCGATGCCGAACGGAGAGACGACACCGATGCCGGTGATGGCGATACGCAAGAACCCCTCTCCTTCGCACGAGCAGCCTCTGTTGATGCTCAGTGACCGCGCGGTGCAGGACAGTTCGAGCACCTGCGGCGCCTGACTGGAGGCCCGACCGTCTCCGGCATACCTCCTATAATACGGCGCGACGTGTCTTCCGCCATTGTCGCGGCCGCCTGGCTCGGCGGCGCCGCGTTCGTTGCCTCGCTGCTCTACTTCCTCTATTTCTATCTCGTGCTCCTCGGCCGCCCCGCCGCGGGGACCGACTGGATCACACCGGTCGCCCTCGACCTCGCCCTGTTCCTGGCATTCGCGACGCACCACAGCATCATGCCGCGGGCGGGCGTGAAGCAGGCGCTCGCGCGCGTGCTGCCCCCTGAACGTGAACGGTCGCTGTACGTCTGGATCGCGAGTGCGCTCTTCGTCGTCGTGTGCGCGCTGTGGCGTCCCGTGCCCGGCGTGATGTACGAGGTGCGCGGCGCGTGGGCGTGGCCGCTCTACGCCGTGCAGGTGGCGGGCATCGGCCTGGCGTTGCGCGCCTCGGCGAGGCTTGACGCCCTCGAGCTTGCCGGCATTCGACAGGTGCAGCACGTGCGGCGCGCCAAATCGCTCGCCCCGCTGCAGGTGCTCGGACCCTACACGATCGTTCGGCACCCGGTCTACCTGGGCTGGGTTCTGCTCGTCTTCGGCGCGCCATACATGACGGCGAGCCGGTTCACCTTCGCGCTCATCAGCACGCTCTACCTCGCGCTCGCCATCCCGCTCGAGGAGCGCTCCCTCGAGCAGGCATTCGGCGACAGCTACCGCGAATACAAGCGCCGCGTGCGGTGGCGGTTTCTGCCGGGCGTCTACTGATGGAGTAAACTGCCCTCATGCGCAGGCGGATGCACGCCCCGGTGATGCAACTGGTGTTCGCGGCAGTCGTGGCCGCGCTGTCAGGGGTGGCGTACACGGGTGGCGCGCTGCCCGACGCGGTCGAGCAGGCGGCGAACACGATCGACGCCGGCGACCTGCGCGCGCATCTCCGCTTCCTCGCGAGCGATGAACTGCAGGGGCGCGGCACGGGCCACGCCGGCAATCACGTCGCGGAGCTGTACCTCGCCTCTCTCTTCGAGCGCCTGCAGCTCGGACGCGCTGCGGGGGCGGCGTACCTGCAGCCGGTCGAGTTGTACTTCAGCACGCTCGGCGAGATGAACGAGCTGGTGGCCTCCGAGCAGGTCAACCGGGCCGAGGTGGCGACGTGCTACGTGGCGGGCGGCGATTTCTACCCGCACGCCGCGTCGGCGTCGCGCTCGGTTTCCGCCGGCGTCGTGTTCGCGGGCTACGGCATCACCGCGCCGGAACACCGCTACGACGACTACGCCGGCATCGACGCCCGCGGCCGGCTCGTGGTCGTCTTCGACGGCGAGCCGCAGAGCGACGACGAGCGCAGCCGGTTCCTGGGCCGCGCGCCGACCGCGCACGCCGGCGCGGAAGCGAAGATCGCCAACGCGAAAGCGCACGGCGCCGCGGGACTCCTCATCGTGCGCGCGCGGATGCGCGACGTGAAGAGCGTCTGGCCCGCGGACCCGCCGGTCAGGAGCCGGAACTTCCAGATGGCGGGGCGCGTCGATCGTGAGAGCCTCCCGATCGCCGTCATCTCCACCGGCGCAGCCGAAGCGCTGTTGTCCTCCGAAGCGGTGCCGGAGGAACGCAAGGCCGCCGCGTTGAAGAAGACCATTGACGACGTCCTGGAGCGCGCGGGCGACGGCGCCATCAGCGCGCCAGCCTCGTTTGCCGTCGCCGGCCGCCAGGCCAGGCTGTCGATCGACCTCGCGCGCGAGCGCGTCGTCGTCCACAACGTGGTCGGCATGGTCGAAGGGACGGACCCCGAACTGAAGCAGCAGATCGTGGTCGTCGGCGCGCACATGGATCACGACGGCCTGGACGCGGAGGGGCGCGTGTACAACGGCGCGGACGACAACGGCTCGGGCACCGTCGGCGTGATCGAGGCCGCCGAGGCCTTTGCCGCCGCCGCGCGGGGCGGCCGCAGGCCGGCCCGCACCGTCGTGTTTGCGCTCTGGAACGGCGAGGAAAAAGGGTTTCTTGGATCCGAGTACTTCGTCGAGCATCCGGCGCCCGCCGGACGCCTCGTCGCCAACGTGAACCTCGACATGATCGGACGCAACGAGGACGTGCCGGATCCAACGGACTTCCGGTTCAGGGGACTCGCGAAGACGACCGCCGCCGAGAACACCAACACCGTGCACCTGCTCGGCTATTCCTACAGCCCGGCGTTCTCGGCGCTCGTACGCGAGGAAAACGCGGCCGTGGGGCTGACGATCAGGCAGGTGCTCGACGTCTCACCGCAGAACCTCATTCGCCGGAGCGACCAGTGGCCGTTCCTGCAGCAGAGGATCCCGGCGATCTTTTTCACGACCGGGCTGCATCCCGACTACCACACGCCGCAGGATGACGTGGGCAAGATCAATTTCGAGAAGCTGGAGAAGATCGCCCGGCTCGCGTTCCGCGTGACCTGGCGCCTGGCGACCGATGCGGAGCTGCCGGCGTACGCCGAGCCCCGCCCGTCCGCCCGGGCCGCGCACCTCGAACCCTGACCGCGCCCGTTCCGCGGGCGCTGGCAACGAGAACTCATGCCCGACAACAGCCGCAGCACCGATCAATCCTCGCCCGATCAGCAGAACGGCGCGCCGCAGCTTCCCTCCGAGCTGCCGGTGCTGCCGCTCCGCCGCTCCGTCGTGTTCCCGATGACCGTCGCGCCGCTGGCCGTCAGCCGCCCCGTTTCGGTGGAGGCGGTCAACCGCGCGCTCGCCGGGGACCGCATGGTGCTGCTCCTGCTGCAGGAGGGGGAAGAGGAAGAGCCCGGGCCGGACGACCTCAAGCGCACGGGGACGGTCGGCATCGTCCGCCAGATGGCGAAAGGCACCAACGGCCTGCGCGTGCTGGTCGAGGGGGTCTCGCGCGCCAGCGCCGAGTTCCTCAACAGCGCTGCCGACGGCACGGGCATCACGGCGCTCATCAGGCCGCTTCCCGAGCAGGCCACGCGCAGCCTCGAGGTCGACGCGCACGTGCGCCGCATCCAGGAACTGGTCGAGCGCGCCCTGTCGCTCGCCACCGGTCTCTCGCCGGACCTGCGCGCGCTGGTCACGACCATCGACGATCCGCTGCGCATCGCGTACCTGCTCGCGAGCATGCTCGACATGAAGCCGGAGGACAAGCAGCGGCTGCTCGAGGAGAACGATCTCTCGGTGAAGCTGACGGCGGTGGCCGGCGCGCTCTCGCGCGAGATCGACATCCTCGAGCTGAAGGGGCGCATCGAGTCGAAAGCCGAGAAGGAGATCAGCGAATCGCAGCGCCAGTACGTGCTGCGCCAGCAGCTCAAGGCCATCCAGCAGGAGCTGGGCGAGACCGACAGCGAAGTGCAGGAAGTACGCGACACGATCGCGAAGGCGGGCCTGCCGGAACAGGTCGCCGCCGTGGCCACGCGCGAGGCCGATCGCCTGGAGCGGATGACCCCGGCGTCTCCCGAGTACCAGATGATCCGCACGTACCTCGACTGGGTGCTGGAGATCCCGTGGGCGAAGACCACGGAAGACCGGCTCGACCCCATCGAAGCGCGGCGCGTGCTCGACGAGGACCACTACGATCTCGACAAGGTCAAGGAGCGCATCGTCGAGTACCTGGCGGTGCAGAAGCTCAAGTCCGCCCAGGCCGCCGAGGGCCAGGCGGTGACCATCAAGGGGCCAATCCTCTGCTTCGTCGGGCCGCCGGGGGTGGGAAAGACGTCGCTCGGCCAGTCCATCGCGCGCGCGATGAACCGCACGTTCGTCCGCATCTCGCTGGGCGGCGTGCGCGATGAAGCGGAGATCCGCGGGCACCGGCGGACCTACATCGGCGCGATGCCCGGCCGGCTGGCGCAGGCCATGAAGCAGGCGGGCGCGAGCAACCCGGTGTTCATGCTGGACGAGATCGACAAGATCAGCGTCGGCATCCAGGGGGATCCCGCCGCGGCGCTGCTCGAGGTGCTCGACCCGGCGCAGAACCACGCGTTCCGCGACCACTATCTCGAGATCCCGCTCGATCTCTCGCGCGTGCTGTTCATCGCCACGGCCAACCAGCTCGGCACGGTCCACCCCGCGCTGCTCGACCGCATGGAGATGATCTCGCTCTCCGGCTACTCCGAGGAGGAGAAGCGGCACATCGCGCGGCGCTACCTGCTGCCGCGCCAGATCGCCGAGAACGGGCTGAAGCCGCACCAGCTCGAGATCGACGACGCGGCGCTGACCCGCGTGATCACCGAGTGGACGCGCGAGGCGGGGGTGCGTACGCTGGAGCGGCAGCTCGGAACGATCGCGCGGAAGGTCGCGGCCCGCGCCGCGGGCGCCGCCAATCCGCTGGAAACCGTGGAGAACGTCGAGGCGGAGGAAGTGGCGAAGTTCCTCGGCCCGCCGCCGTTCAGGCCGGACGTGGCGTTCCGCACATCGCGGCCCGGCGTGGCGACCGGCGTGGCGTGGACCGAATCCGGGGGCGACGTGCTCTTCATCGAGGCGGTGCTGCTCCCGGGGGGCCACGGCAACGTGACGCTCACCGGACAGCTCGGCAACGTGATGCAGGAGTCCGCCCGCGCCGCGCTCAGTCACATCCGCGAGCAGGCGGACAAGCTCGCCATCGACGCGAAGTTCCTCGACGGCCACGATCTGCACGTGCACGTGCCCGCCGGCGCGATCCCGAAGGACGGCCCTTCGGCAGGCGTCACCATGGCCACGGCGATGGTCTCGGCGATCCGCAAGGAACCCGTCCGGGAGGACGTGGCGATGACCGGCGAGATCACCCTGTCTGGCCTCGTGCTGCCGGTCGGCGGCATCCGCGAGAAGGCGCTTGCCGCCCGGCGCCACGGCATCAAGATCTTCGTCCTGCCGCAGCAGAACCTCCAGGACACCGAGGAATTGCCGGGCGAAGTGAAGAAGGAGATGCGCTTCGTGCCGGTCTCCACCCTCGACGAGGTCCTCCCCATCGCATTGCCGGCCCCGGCACCTGCGCCGTAGAAGTACACGTGCCGGGCCTGGTCTTCTACATATCCGCGCATGGCTTCGGCCATGCCTCGCGCGACATCGAGGTCATCAACGCGTACGGCGCCCGGCACCCGTCCACCCGCATCGTCGTGCGCACCGGCGCCCCGCGCTGGCTGTTCGATCTCACCCTGACCGTGCCGCACGAGTTCGTTTCCGCGGAGACCGACACGGGCATCGTCCAGCGTGACAGCCTGACGCACGACATTGCGGAGACCATGCGGCGCGCGGCGGCGTTCTACGCCACGTTCGACGAGCGCGTTGAACGTGAGGCCCGCTGGCTCGAGTCGCTGCGCCGGGGCGGACCTTCCAGGTCCGCCGATCTGCTCATCGTCGGCGACATCCCGCCGCTCGCCTTCGCCGCGGCGGCGCGTGCCGGCGTGCCGGCGTTCGCGCTGGGCAACTTCACGTGGGACTGGATCTACGAGGACTACGACGAAACGGAGCGGCTGGCGCCGGGAGTGATCGATACCGTCGCGCGCGCCTATGCGCACGCCCACGGCGCGTGGCGGCTGCCGATGCACGGCGGGTTCCAGTCGATCCGCCGCGTGGAGGACGTGCCGTTCGTCGCGCGCTTTTCGCGGCGCGATCCGGAGGAGACACGGCGCGCGTTCGGGTTGCCGCTCGACCGGAGCGTCGTGCTGTCGTCGTTCGGCGGGTACGGCCTCCGCGGGCTTTCCCCGGCGCAGATCGATTGCCTCGACGAGTACGTCGTCGTGGTCACCGAGACCTCGACTGGAACGGCCCGCTCCCCCGAACCGCCGGTCGTCATGCTGCAGGAACGGGCCATCTACGGCTCCGGTTTTCGCTACGAGGATCTCGTCCGTGCGGCGGATGTGGTCATCACGAAGCCCGGGTTTGGCATCATCTCGGAGTGCCTCGCCAACGACACCGCGCTCGTGTACACCTCGCGCGGTCGATTCCGCGAGTATCCCGTCCTCGTGCGCGAAATGCCCGCGTTCCTCCGCTGCGCGTTCATCGAGCAGGCGGACCTCTTCGCGGGGCGCTGGCGCGCGGCGCTCGACAAGGCGCTCGCCCAATCGAAGCCGGCCGGGCCGCGACGCATCGATGGCGCGGACCACGTGGCGCGGCGCATCGAAGCCGCGCTGTCCTGATCCCCCATCCAGGTGGCTGTTGCGATATCCTGTCGCGCATGCTCACCAGACGATCTCTGCTCCGGCTGTCTGCACTGACAGGCATTGCGGCGTGGTCGCGACCCTCCTTCGCTCTCGGGGGCGAGGGGCAGGTGCCGCCCGCGGATCGACCTGCGCCGATCGCCGCGCTGAAATCCATGCGCAGCCTGGCGAAGCCCATCACCAATCCCGAGCGCCTGCTGCGCCTCCAGAAGGCGCAGCGCTTGATGGCGGAACAGAAGGTCGACGCCATCATGCTCTGCCAGGGCACGTCGCTCGTGTACTTCACCGGCGTCCGCTGGAGCGGAGGGGAGCGCCTGTTCGCCCTCGTCGTGCCGCGGTCGGGCCATCCGTTCGTCGTCTGCCCGGCGTTCGAGGAGGACCGCGCGCGCGAGCAGCTCGGCCTCGGCCCGTTCGGGACGAACGCGGACGTGTTGACGTGGCACGAGCACGAGAACCCCTACGCGCTCGTGGCCCAGGGCCTGAAGAAGCGCGCCATCCTCACCGGGACGCTCGGTGTGGAAGAGACCGTGACGTTCGTGTTCAGCGCCGGGGTGGCGCACGCCGCCCCCGCCCTGAAGGTGGTCAGCGCCACGCCAATCACCGCCGGGTGCCGCATGGTGAAGGACGCGCACGAACTCGCCCTGATGCGCCTGGCGTCCGACGTGACGTTGCGCGCCTACAAGGCGGCGTACGAATCGCTGCAGGTGGGCATGACACAGGCCGACTTTGGACGCCTCGTCTCCGCCGCGCACGCGCAGCTTGGGTTCCAGGGCGGAGCCGGCATGCAGGTCGGAGAGTACTCCGCGCTGCCGCATGGCTCCGTCCAGCCGCAGGTCATCAAGGAAGGAACGATCCTGCTCATCGACGGCGGCTGCAGCGTGGAAGGCTACGCGTCCGACATCAGCCGCACGTTCGTGCTCGGCACGCCGAGCGACAAGATGAAGCGCGTGTTCGCCATCAATCGACAGGCGCAGGACGCCGCGCTGCGCGCCGCGCGACCGGGCGTTCCCTGTGAGGCGGTGGACGCGGCCGCGCGCAGGGTCATCGCCAATGCCGCGTTCGGCCCCGACTACAAGTACTTCACCCACCGCCTCGGGCACGGGCTCGGTATGGACGGGCACGAGTGGCCGTACCTGGTGCGCGGCAACACGCAGCCGCTCCAGCCGGGAATGACGTTCAGCAACGAGCCGGGAATTTACATCAGGGGGGAATTCGGCGTCCGCGTCGAGGACGACATGGTGATCACTGAAACCGGCGCGGAGCTCTTCACGCCGCAGAGCGAGTCGCTGGAAAGGCCGTTCTAATCAGGCGCAAGGCACGAGGCTGCCGCAGCAGACACGAGGTCCTCCCTTCAGCCTCGTGCCTAGTCCTTGATGCAGGTCACCAGCGACCAGAGCTTCGGCACGTTCACCTTCTCGATCGTCACTGGCTTGAGGTCCGCCTGCGCGAGGAACGCGGGCAGGTCGAGGTCCGACTTGAATCCGATGTGGATCGTCAGCGGCGAGATCAGCCGCTCGACTCTCGACAGCAGGAAATTCGGGCTCAGGAAGTGGTTCAGGAAGATAATCCGGCCGCCCGGCCGGCACACGCGGCGCATTTCCTGCGCGACCTGCACCGGGTCCGGCACCACGCTGATCAGGTACGGCGCGTACACGATGTCGAAGCTGCTGTCGGGGAACTTGAGATCGGCAGCGTCCATCTGGAGGAGCCGCACGTTCGACAGCTCCTTCTTCCACATCCGCTCGCGCGCCTTCTCGAGCATGGACGCGGAAAAGTCGATGCCGGTCACCTGGCAGTCGCGTGGGTACATCGACAGGTTGATCCCCGTGCCGACGCCCACCTCGAGCACCCTGGTGCCCGGCGCGATGCTCATCCGCTTGAGCGCCCTGACGCGCCCGGGATGCAGTGTAGGACCGAACACCCAGTCGTACACCTTCGCGAGCTTCTCGTAGACCCCCTCGACGAAATCGTTCTCGACGGCGGTTACCGAAAGCGCGCGAGTGGCGGCATCCGATCCGACGAGTTCCTCGTGCGGATCCTTCCGATCAAATAAGGCCATGCGGGTGCTCGGACTATACCATTACGATGAAGCGGCGGTCACTAGTTCAAGGACGTCCGGCACCGCCGCCGGCGCCACGCTGATTTGCAGACCCTTCACCATCCCGCGCAGCGGCCCGTCCGGCGGCCTCGGCCGCCCGCATCCGGTCGAGCAGCGCGTCCGGCACGTACACCCCGGGCACCTCGTTGGCCAGGAACTCGGCGTGCCGAACGCTCTCGAACGGCGTCAGGCCGGCCAGGATCGGGATCTGCTGCCGCGGGATCCTGGCCAGCACGCGCTCGACCTGCGCCACGTCGTACACCGGCTGCGTGATCGCGAACTCCGCCCCCGCTTCGAGCTTGTAGTTGAACCGGCGGATCTCGTCGTCCAGGTTCGGCGCCGCAGGGTTCAGCGCCACGCCGATGTGGAACGAGGTCGCCTGCCCGATCGGCTGCCCGCCGATGTCGAGCCCCTGGTTCAGGCGCGTGACGACGTTGGTGAGGCCGATCGAATCCACGTCGAACACCGCCGTCGCGTCCGGATAGTCCCCCACCTTCGGCGGATCGCCGGTGATGAGCAGGACGTTGCGGATGCCCATCGCGTGCGCGCCGAGCAGGTCTGACTGCATGCCGAGCAGGTTCCGATCGCGACACGCGTAATGCAGGATCGGCTCGAGCCCGCACTGCTGCTGGACCAGCACCGAGACGGCGAGCGCGCTCATCCGCGCGCTGGCCAGCGGACCGTCCGGCACGTTGACCAGATCGATGCCGTGGATCTTGAGCGCGCGTGCCTGCGCCACCACATCGTCGGTACGATAACCGCGCGGCGGCACCAGCTCCACGCTCACGACGAACGTGCCGCGCGCGAGCGCGTTCGCCATCCGCGACTTCTCCGCCCGCTCGACCGGCACGACGGCCACCGCGGGCGCCGATTTCGGCGCGGTCGCGACGGCGCGCGATCCCGGCGGCGCCAGCGCGCGCACCGCCTGCTTGATCTGCCGGATGTGCTCGGGCGTCGTCCCGCAGCAGCCCCCCACCAGCTTCACGCCGTTGACGATGAAGCGCCGGGCGTACGACGCCATGTATTCAGGGGAACAGAGATAGATGTTGCGCCCTTCGATGTCGCGAGGCCGTCCCGCGTTCGGCTGCGCCGCCAGGCGGGCGTGCGTGGTCTGCGCGATCCGCTCGATGGTCTCGAGCATCGCCGCGGGGCCGACGCTGCAATTGACGCCAATCACCGCCGCCCCTTCGGCCTCCAGCGCCGGCGCGAACGACTCGGGGGGCGCGCCATCGAGCGTGTTGCCGTCTTCCTCGGTCGTCATCTGCGCGACGACCGGCAGATCGCACACGCTGCGCACGGCGCGGATCGCCGCGCGAATCTCGTTGAGGTCACGGAACGTCTCGAGGATGAACAGATCCACCCCGCCTTCGTGCAGCGCCCTCGCCTGCTCCCGGAAGTACTCCTCCGCTTCGTCCACGCCCGTCTTGCCCCACGGCTCGATGCGGATGCCGAGCGGCCCGATCGCGCCGGCCACGAACGCCTGCTCGCGCGCGGCGTGTCGCGCGATGCGCGCCCCCTGCGCGTTGATCGTGTGCACGCGGTCCGCCAGGCCGAAGGACCCGAGCTTGATCCGGTTCGCGCCGAACGTGTTCGTCTCGATGAGGTCGGCCCCCGCGCGAACGTACGCCTGGTGCACCTCCGCCACCAGGTCCGGCTGCGTCAGGTTCAACTCGTCGAACGACCGGTTCAGGAAGATGCCCTTCGCGTACAGCATCGTCCCCGTCGCGCCGTCGCAGACCAGGACGCGCCTGTCGATTTCGTCGATGAAGGACTTCGCAGTCATGAAGTTCGTAGTTTGGTAATGTGGTCCAGATTACGAAATCACGAAATCACCAAATCACCAATTTCTCGTATTCCCACGTCCTCGGATCCAGCAGCAGGTACGAACGCGAAACCAGGTCCAGGCAGATCGACCGCGTGCTCTCCACCTCCCGCTCGTCGAACCGGTGGTGGTGGCCGAACAGATGCAGCCGGGGCCTGATGGCGGCGATCAATTCATTTATCGGCGCCTTGCCGGCATCCATGCGACCCACGCGGAACGGCCGCGGGGCCTCGTGAGTGAGCAGGACGTCCACCCGCATCTGCCGGCCTAGCGCCTTGGCCGCCTCGACTTCCGCCTTCACAAAATGGCGCCGCTTGTCGGCGAGCGCCGTCGCCTTCATTGTCCTCTTCCGGGGATGCGGCAGCGCGGCCGGATCCGCGTCATACCACGTGGGCGCGAAGGTGCCACCCACGCCCACGACCCGGACGCCTGCCACCTCGGCGAGCGTGCCGTTCGGCACGTACACGAGGTTCCCGCGCGCATCGTGCGCGTGTGCGGCGAGGTAATCGAACCACTCGTTGTTGCCTTTGATCCAGTACAGCGGCGCCGGAACGTCCTCGTAGATCCCCTCGTCGTCACCGAGATCGCCGACGCAGAGCCAGGCGGGAATTTCGGGGTGGCGCGCCATGATCCGGCGCACCGACGGCCAGTCTTTATGGATGTCGCCGAGGGCACCGAGCTGACCACTGGCCACTGATCACTGGCCACTGACCACTACGCCGTCTTTGCCGCCGACGGAGGCACGAGCAGATCCTGCTTGTCCCAGATGAAGTCGTCCTTGCTGTACACCGCCAGCTCGTAGTCCTTGCCCATGAACACGGCGGAAACCGGGCAGGCTTCCTCGCAGTAGCCGCAGAAAATGCACCGCGTCTTGTGGATCTGGTAGATGCTGGCGTAGCGCGGGCCGGCCTTCACCGTGCCGTCGTTTTCCGCCGCCTCGAGGTAAATCGCGTCCGACGGGCACGCCACCGCGCACAGCCCGCACGCGACGCACTTCTCCAGATCGTTCTCGTCCCGCATCAGCACCTGTTTCCCGCGGTATTTCGGGAACATGGGCATCTTCCCGTCCGGGTACTGGACCGTAATGGGCTTCCGGAAGATGTGTTTGAGGGTCGTCGCGAACCCGATGAGCAGCGGCCGGATCATCCAGCTATCATATAAGGACTTGCAGCACGAGCCCAAGTTCCTCTCGGCGGAGCAGTTCCTGCTGACGACGCTCATCGTGAAGCTGGCGGTGGCCGCCATCCTCACCACGATGCTCGTCCGTTTCCGGTGGTTCCGCCGGATCCTGCTCACCGAGCGCCGGGACTGGCCGGAACGGCTCGTGTTCGCGGCCGGGCTGGGCATTCCCCTGTGCGCCGGCATCGTGGCGCGGCTGCTGCTCAACTACAACGCGTTCGACCTGTCGCTCGAGGGAGCGTTCCTCGCGGGGCTCATCGCCGGCCCCTACGCCGGCGCGATCGTCGGGTCGCTCGTGGGCACCCCGGCAACCATCGCCGGCGAGTTCATCACGCTGCCCTTTGCCGTCGGCTGCGGCTTTGCGGGCGGCGGGCTGCGCGAGGTCTGCCCCAAGGAAACGATCTGGCGGCTGTCGCCCCTCTTCTTCACCGGCCTTCACCGCGACGCCTGGCGCTTCGTGCGACGGCTCCAGATCGACTGGCACATCCTCCTGATTGCCGCGCTCATCGCGCTCGAATTGCTCCGGCAGGCGCTCGGCCACCGCTTCGGGATCGAGCGGCTCTTCTGCCTCGCGCCGAGCAACGCCTGGTTCCTCGCGCTCGTGTGCCTCACCACCGTGCTCGCCGTGGCCATCCCGATCAAGATCTGGAACAGCGCGCGCATCGAGCCCCGCCTCGAGGAACAGGAACAGCTGCTGATGGCCGCCCGGATCGAGGCGCTGGCGAGCCAGATCAACCCGCACTTTCTCTTCAACACGCTGACGTCGATCTCCTCGCTGATCCGGTCCGAGCCGGAAACGGCGCGCACGCTGATCGTCAAGCTGTCCGGCCTGCTCCGCCGCCTGCTCCGCAGCCAGGACCACTTCGTCACGCTCCGCGAGGAGCTCCCCGACGTCCTCGACGTCGTCGTGCCGAGCATGATCCTGCAGCCCCTGGTCGAAAACTCGATCAAGCACGGGTTGTCGCGCAAGGTGGGAGACGGCCGGATCACGATCCGGTCGCGCCGCCACAACGGCCACGCGATCATCGAAGTGATCGACGACGGGCTCGGGATTCCCATGGAAGGACTGGAGTCCGCGATGCGCGGCGGCATCGGGATCAGGAACGTCAACGAGCGGCTGCAGGTGATCTACGGCAAGAACTACCGGTTGAAGCTCGACAGCAACCCGGGTCAGGGCACCGTCGCCCGCATCGAGATTCCCGAGCTGCTGGTCCAGGAGCGGGTGACGGCGTAACATGACTCAGGACGCGCTGCAGGTCGTGGTCGTCGACGACGAGCAGCTCGCGCGTGACGAGCTGTGCTTTCAGCTGCAGCGCATCGGCGGCGTTGACGTCGTGGGCCAGGCCGGCAACGGCGTGGACGCGCTGAAGATCATCGAGGCGCACGATCCCGATCTGGTGCTCCTCGACGTGCAGATGCCGGGGCTGAACGGGTTCGAGGTGGCCAGGCGGCTGCTGCAGCGCGAGTCCGGCACGCAGCTCGTGTTCGTCACGGCGTACGATCAGTACGCGATCGAGGCCTTCGACGTGAGCGCGGTCGATTACCTGCTGAAGCCGGTCGAACCGGAGCGGCTCGTCCAGGCGATCGACAAGGTGCGGCGGCGGCTCGCCGCGGACCGGCCGCGCGGCCTCCCGCCGCTCGGCACCGAAGAGCTGGAGCGCCTCCTGCGGATGCTGTCCGAGCGGGACGGCCGGCGTGAGCAGGTGGCGATCAAGGTCGCCGAGCGCTTCCTGCTCATCCAGGCCGACGAGATCGTGCACGCCTCGCTCGTTGACGATACGATAACGGTAGTAACAAACGGCGTCTCAGGAACGTCTAACTATCGGAGCCTGGACGAACTGCAGGCGCGGCTGGACCCCGGCGTCTTCTGGCGGGTACACCGGTCGCACTTGGTTAACATACACAAGATAAAGGAGATAGTGCCCTGGTTCAGCCGGAACTACATCCTCAAGATGAAGGACGCGAAGGCCACGGAGATCCCCGTCAGCCGCGCCCAGACGAGGCGTCTGCGGGAGTACCTGAGACTCTAGACCCGCGGTTTGAAGCGCCCGGCGTGGGAGCGATGGAGGTTCCCGTCCTGACGGGTGTCGATCCCGGCAGGGAGGGACGGCTGTCGCTGGACCGCCCGCGCGACCTGCTGTTGCGGGTCGGTGACGAGGTCCTCGCCTGGTTCAAGACGCTGGCGTCGGCGGCCGTCTACGCGACGCTCATCGTCACGTTCGGCGTGCAGGTGGCACGGGTGGAGGGCCAGAGCATGGCGCCCACGCTCGCCGACCAGGATCGGCTGATCGTCAGCAAGCTGTCCTACCGCCTGCACGACCCGCAGGTGGGGGACATCGTGATGCTCTACTACCCGATCGATCCCAACAAGTCGTTCGTCAAGCGGGTGATCGCCGAGGAGAACGACGTGGTGCGGATCGTCAACGGCCGCGTGTACCGGAACGAGGTGCTCATCAACGACGAGTATGTCCCGGCCGAGTACCGCAGCCACGAAGATCTGGGCCCGCTGGTGATCCCGGAGGGCTATTACTTCGTCATGGGCGACCATCGGAACAACAGCTCCGACAGCCGGCACTGGGGCATGGTGCCGAAGAAATACATCATCGGCAAGGTCCAGCTGCGATGGTGGCCCATCCCGAAAGCGCGTATTTTCTAATTGCCGCACTCCGCTGAGCGATACCGCGCGGTTTCCCGCGTCCTGCTCGGGGTACTGGCCGCGAACCTCAGCGTCGCGCTGGCGAAGATTGCCTTCGGATATGCCACGCAGTCGGTCGCCATCATCTCCGACGGCTACCACTCCCTGACCGACAGCTTCTCGAACGTGATCGGCCTGGTCGGCTTGCGCGCGGCGCGCAAGCCGCCGGACCTCGATCATCCGTACGGCCACCGCAAGTACGAGACGCTGACCGCCGCCGGCATCTTCGTATCGCTGATCCTCGTCGTCGAGGAGGTGGTCCGGACCGCCCTTGCGCATCTGCGGCATGGCGCGGCGGCGACCGTCACGAGCACGAGCTTCGTCGTGATGACGGCCACCGTCGCGGTCAACCTCGCGGTGGTGGCCTACGAGCGGCGCAAGGGACGGCAGCTCTCGAGCGAGCTGCTGCTGGCCGACGCGATGCACACGCGCAGCGACGTGTACACGTCGCTCGGCGTCATCGCCTCGCTGGTGGGCGTGCGGCTCGGCTACCCGATCCTCGACCCGATCGGGGGCCTCGTCGTCGCCTTCTTCATCGCGCTGGCCGGCCTGCAGATCGCGCGCGATACGGCGCGGATTCTCTCGGACCGCTTCGTCATGGACGAATCGGACATCCGCGACGTCGTCATGAGCGTGCCGGACGTCATGGGCTGCCACCACATCCGCACGCGCGGGTCGGCCGATCACGTGTTCCTGGATCTGCACGTCTGGATGAGCGGCGACGCGCCCCTGGCGCACGCGCACCACGTTTCTCACGTCGTGAAGGACACGCTGATCGCGAAGTTTCCGCAGATCGCGGACGCGATCATCCACATCGAGCCCCCGCCGCGCGGCGTGCCCTAGCGCTTCAGCAGGTGGACGACCTTCAGGATGATCGCGCGGTCGCGCGTGATCGCCTCGAATGGCGTCATCCCGACATCGCGCGTGTCGTTCACGACAACGTACACGTGGCTGTTTGGCCGGTAGATCAGGTCCAGGCGGAAGTTCGCGGTGAGACGGCGGGTGATGTTGTTGTACTGCACGAAGGTGTTGGAGATGACCCGGTTCGACGCGCTGTAGTTCAGGCGGACGCCGGCCAGCGTCGCGGTGAAATGCCCGAACGGGAGCCGGACGTCATTGCGCTCGTAGGACGGCAGGAGCGCGAAGTGGTCGGTGACCTTCGCGGTGGCGCTCAACTGGACCTGCTGCCGCGTTCCCCCGTAGAAGCCTCCCCACGAATACGATCCCGTGGCGGCGTAGCGCCGTCCGGGGCTGGCCGCGTAGCGGATCTGCCCGCGCTCGAACCGGTACGCGTTGGCCGGCACGACCGTGTTCCGGCCGACCACGAACGACCGCTCCGGCGTCTCGGTGTTGTGGTTTCCCTGCACGAGCAGCTCGTCGCCGTTCTGGAGCGTGACAATCAGCTGCGTCATGTGCGCGCGCGTCCGCTGCCGCCCGGCTTCGTCGTGAAACCAGTCGAGCGTGGTGCGGATCAAGTAGCGGCGGACGGGACCGCGCTGCGGCCGCCAGGCCACCCGGCCGCCGGGCGACTGGCGGCGGACGCCCACGCGCGGGAAAAAGCCGAGCGCGGGGGTGAAACCGGCGTCGAAGTCGTGAAAGATGTACTGAATCCCGAGCGCGTCCGTGTCCCAGTGCGCGTAGATGTTCGTCGCGAACGCCTGCTTCCCGTCCCCGGCTGACGGGAACGTTCCGGCCCAGAAGCTGTTGACCGTCATGTAGCGGAACATCGTGAGGTCGCTGTCGATGCCGACGACCCGGTTCCCGGCCCCCTCCGACCGCACATCGGTGAGCATCGCGCCCACCGACGAGCGGCCGAACAACTGGCGGCGGACGCGCAGGACGCTTTGCGTCGCGTCCCGCACGCTGGCGGTCTTCCCCGTGCGGGCGGCGATGGCGCCGAACTCGTATGGGCCCGCGCGGCCGCTCGCCCGCGCGCCGGCCAGCATCGGCACTTCACGCCCGCCCGCGTCCAGTCCGATTCTTCGGCTGAAAAACAGCTTCGACTCGTTGCGGAACCCGAAGTTGAAGACGCCAGCCCCCTCGAGAAAGAACTCGCGTTTTTCCGGAAAGTACAGGCTGAAGCGGGTGAAGTTGATCTGTTCGTCATCGACTTCCACCTGCGCGAAATCCGTGTTGGCGGTGACATCGAGCGTGACGCTCGACGTGAGCCCGAGCCTCACGTCGATGCCGGGCTGGAAGTCGGCATCGGTCGCGGCGGCCGCCGTGCGCGACGCGCGGGCCACGACGAAGGGTTTGACCTCCGCCACGCGCCCCTGCTGGCGCGGCAGCAGCCCCGCCAGCCGTCCAGCCCGGGAAAACCACCACAGCGTGCCGGACAGCTCGACGGGTGCCCAGAACGATTCTTCGTTCTTCCGCCGGATCACCCGCTGCAGGTTCAGCCCGAACGCCAGTCCGGTGTCGTCGCTGGCGGCGGGATAGCGCAGGGTGCTGAAGGGGATCGCGATTTCCGCGGTCCAGCCCCCCGCATGCCTCCGGGCGGCGGCGCGCCAGACCCCGTCCCATTCGAAGTTCCTGTTGAGGCCCTCCCCGGTGATCAGCGCGTCGGTCATCGCGCCGTTGGGGTTCACGGCGAAGTAGTACCCGTTGCGGCCGTCGCGGAAGGTGTCGAGCAGGATGGCGATCGAATCGTCGGGACCTGCGTAATCCCACAGTCCCGTGAGCTTCCAGAGATCGCGGCCGTGCAACGCCGCCGTGACCCGCTCGGGTTCGGAATCTTCCAGCACGATCCCGAAATAGATGGCGTGGTCGCCGGCGGCGATGCGGACGGTGGTGCGTTCGGACGCTGCGGTGCCCTCGCGCGGCTCGCGCTGCACGAACCCGCCGGTTTCGGCGGCGTCCCGCCAGAGCGGTTCATCCAGCTGGCCGTCGATGACCGGCGCGGCTGGCGCGGCCGCCGCGCGGATTTCCCGCCGCGGTTCCAGCGGTACCGTCGCCTGCGCGACCGCCACCGGGGGAGTGACAGCGAACACGCACAGGCCGGCGCACGTCAGAACCGTGGCGGAGTGGTGCGACAACATTCCCGCGATGCCCCGCGCCCGCGAGGTTTACGGCTGCGTCGTTGTCGTCGTCTTGCCTTTCTTCGACTTCGCGACCATGCGTTCGACCTCCTCCATCATCCTGGCGTTGTTGATCACGACGCCATCCTTGATGGTGTGGACGATGCCGCGCGTGCGATACATCTGCCGGTCCGGCTTCATCCGCACGGCGCCGAACGAGTAGAGATAGCGCAGGTTTTCAGCCGGATTGCCGTCCACGAGCACCAGGTCGGCCAGGTAACCGGGACGCACCATCCCGAGCTTCGGCTGGCGCAGCGTCTGCGCGCTGTTGAACGTGGCCGCCTTCAGCACCTCGAGGTTGTGGATCCCCGATTCGCGCAGGAGCTGCAGCTCGCGCACGTTCGAGAACCCGGGCGTCGCCCAGATGTAGCTGTCGTCGGTGCCGTACGCGACGCGCCCGCCGCGCTTGTTGAACTCGAAGATCAGCTGTCCCCACAGGTTGTACGCATACTGCCACGCGTACTCGTCGTCCGAGGTCCAGTCGTAGTGGTACGCGCCGTGGTGCGCCGGGTTGGGCAGGTTCCAGTCCCAGAGCGCCTGGTGCGTGTACTTCTCGTGCCACATCAGGCTTTCGGCGCGAACGATATCCCGGTTGGCCTCGTAGACTACGCGCGTCGGCAGCATCGTGACGCCGCTGTCGGCGAGCGCCTGGGCGACGTCGGTGAGCAGCTTCTCGCGATCGGCCTCGAGCCAGACGCGCCCGGCCTCCCTGAACCGATGGTTCTCGTTGTCGTAGTTGTAATTCGCGGGGAAATCCTGCGTGCGCCGCGGGAGCGACGATTCCGCATAACCGTAGTGGTGCTCGATCATCGTCACGCCCAGGCGGGCGGCGTCGACCGCGTTCACCACGGCATTGGTCGACGGGGGCAGGTGCACCGTCGTGATGCCGCCGGCGTCCCAGACGGCCTTGCACGCCGCGCCGAACAGCTCGCGGCTCCAACCCAGGTTGCCCACGCTCACGACGTGCGCCCCCTTCGCAGCCATGGCCTTCGCGACGCGCGGGGCTTCCGCCGGGTTTTCCAGGACTTCGCGGGGCAGGCCGGTGTCTGCCCCCCATCCCCAGATCGGGAACAGGCGCGGCGCCAGCACCTCGTTCTTCTCGCTGAGTTTCGCCTGCTGCATCCCGTTCGCGAGTCCGCGATCCGCGGCGGGGACCAGGCTCGTCACGCCGTGCGCGAGCTTGAGGTAGTAGACGTACTCCAGCTCCATCGGCTCGTTGCGCAGGTGCATGTGCAGATCGATCATGCCCGGCATCACGTACATGCCGGTCGCGTCGATCACGCGGTCACCGGTGAGCCGCTCGGTCTTCCCGCGCCTGGCCGACGTCACGGGATCGAACGGCGTCATCTCCGTGATCGTGTTTCCGCTGATCACGATGTCATACGGGCCCGCGGGCGGACCGCCATGGCCAGGAATGACCATGGCATTCCTGATCACGAGGCGGTCATACGGCCCGGCGGCGAGATCACCGAAGCGAGACTGGGCGCTCGGGCTGGTGGACGACAGCCCCGCCAGCAGCAGTGCAAGAACGATCGACGTGGTGAGCCAACGTTTCATCATCAACTCCGCGAGCTTCACAGCTTGATCCAGCAGAACTCCTTCGTCAGCGGGGTGTTGTTCATACGGCGCGCGCCGTCCCCGGTGATGAGGATGTTGTTCGAGTGGTTGTACCCGTAGCCCCCTTCGAGGTTGTAGAGGCCCGGCTCGTTCGAGAACATCATGCCTTCCTCGAGGACCGTCGCGTCGCCGAGCGCGATGTAGGGCGCCTGGTGGCCCTCCATGCCTTCACCGTGTGCCGGGCGGTGGTACACGTACTTCTCCATTCCGCCTTTCTTCGCCACCTGGAGCACCTTCTCGGCCACCTCGCGGCACTCCACGCCAGGCTTCGAGTACTCGGCCTGGGCCAGCGTCATCTCGTTGTGCACCTCCCACATCCGGCGGCCGAGGTCCGGGATCGGCTCGATGTGCATGGCGCGATACCCTTCGCCGCCGTAGCCCCCCACGCGCATCACGCCGGAGATCTGGACCGCGTCGCCGCGGGCGATCTGCTTGCGGAAGTACTGGTTCGGGTGGGGATACGCGGTCGCCACCCCGGCGCGGCATCCCAACCCGAGGGAGAAACCGACCGAGGTGTGCGCGCGGCCGGTCGGCGGGAAGTCGGCGAACACGATCTCCTCGGCGTGTTCCTGCATCGCCCGGCGCACCTGGGCGTCGGTCAGCGAGGTGCCGCGCGAGGCAATCAGGTTGCGGCCGAACTGCAGCACGCGATCGTGATAGTCAATCGCGACCTGGGTGAGCGCGATCTCCTCAGGCGTCTTCCGGGTGCGCATGTGCATGACGAGATCGCCCGCCGGCACGAACTCGGCCTTCGGCAGCGCCGCCATCATGCTCTTGAGCGCGGACGGCGCGAGCTCCGCCTCCACGCCGATGCGGCCCGCCTCCCCGCCCCGCTTCGCGATCCCCTGCAGCATCCAGGCCTGGAGGTCCACCTTCGGGCCCTTTTCGAAGAGCACCTGGTTGAACGGCCCCGCGTGCGGGAAGTCGAAGTACCACTCCGAGTCCTTGATCCACCACTCGCGGTACATGTCGCGATCGAGCCCGGGCCCGAAGATCGCCGGCTCTCCTACAACCGGCACCCACAACCAGGCTGGACGCTCGGTCGTCCGGAGGAACAGTCCGACGAGGTAGTCCAGGTTGTTCGGGTCCTTCAGGATCAGCCCCTTCAGCCCCTTCGCCCCGAGCTGCTGCTGCAGCTTGGCGATCTGCGCGCGATACCACGGCTCGGTCATGCGCACCGGCTTGCCGCTCGAAGGCGCGGTCTCGAGTGCGAGGCCGGCCGACTCGGGAGTGACCGCTCCGCGGGCGACCGCCGTCAGGACATCCATTCCGACGAGGCCGGCGGCCATCGAGCCGCCGGCCGTTTTCAGAAACTCACGACGAGATGACATCGTGCCAGCTCCTTCCCGGAAGACGTGCCGGTCAGAACATGATGCTGAAACCGACGCGGACGATGCGCGGCGCCAGGATCTCGGTCGGGAACCCGAGCCGCGGCCCGATCGCGTCCACGGTGCGCGCGATGGTGTCCGCGTTGGTCGCGTTGAAGATGTCGACCTGCGGCTCGAAGGTGCGATTGCCCCCCAGGCGGAACGTCCGCGAGAACCGCACGTCGAGCAGCGTGACGTTCGGCAGCCGGACGTCGCCGCGCTCGTTCACGCGGACCGTCTGGGCCGAGCGGGTCAGCCCCGGCACCAGCGCCCGCGTCACCTGGTAGGTGAACTGCCGCGGGTAGCCGGTGCTCCGCACGAGGCTGCTGCTGATTCCCAGTTCCACGCGCGGGATCACCACCGTGCCCGACACCTTGAGCTGGTGGGTGGCGTCGTTGCCGACGATCCCCTGCTGGAACTCGAGGTTGTTCGGGTCGTTGAAGTCGCCGTTGTCGAACCCCCCCTCGTTGCGCCCCAGCGTGTATCCCAGGAGCATCTGCCAGCGGCGCGAGAACCGCTTCACGGCCGTGATCTCCAAGCCGTCGTAGTCGGTGTCGAGCAGCTCGATGTTATCCCGCACGCTGTCCTGCTTGCCCAGGAAGGTGCTGTCCAGGTTGTGGATCGTCGCCGTACCACCGAGGGGATTCGTCACCTGAACCGGCCGGTACGCACTCCGGGGAACGGCGACGTTCGTCGTCCCGGTATTCTTCCGGTTCGTGCGGTGGTAGTACATCACGCCGAGGCGAAGGTCGCGGATGATCTGATGCTCGACCCCCGCGGTGATCTCGTCCGAATAGCCCCAGTCCGGCCCGTCAGCGGTCGCGTAGCGCGTGGTCGCACCTCCGGTGAACCCTTCGAACGCGCCCAGCTCGTTCGCTTCCGGAAAGCCGTTCCCGTTCGCGTCCTTCCAGGCGATGTTTGCGTTGCTGAGCGTGAAGGGGTGGACGCTGGTCACCAGGCCGATGCCCACCTGCTGGCCGTACCGGCTGTAGTTCCCCTTGATCGCGGTCAGGCCGGTACCGAACACGTCGTAGACCACGCCCGCGCGCCATACGGCGATGGACTGGTTGTAGACGTCCTTCTTCTGGAGCGTGCGCTCGCCGACCCAGCGCCCCGCCGGGCTCGTCTGCTCAGGGATCCACCCGGTGGCGCGGTCCCACCGGACGCCGAGGTTCAGCGCGAGGCGCGACCCGACGGACCACGCGTCCTGCGCGAAGATCCCAAGCTGGTGGACGTAGCTGGTCGCTATGACCGGCGTGTTGAATGCCACGATCCGGATGGGAACGCCGTTGTTGGAGATCAGCCGCATGTCGCCGTTCATGCGGTTGATTTCGCGGAAGAACTGCCTGGTGAACTGCACCCCCGCTTTCAGCGTGTGCGAGCCTCCCCATCCGCTCCGGGTGTGGCTGATGGCGTTGTCGAACTGGAACCGATAATTCGGGTTCTCGTAGAACCGCTGGGCCGCCCCGGTCGCGCTGTCGAGCGTCGTGTCTTCCCGGCGCAGGTCATTCGGGCCCACGTCCTTCTGGTACCGCAACGGGAACGTCCCCGCGACCGCGCCGACGGTCGACTCGAACACCGAGGCACCCTTCAACACCGCCGTGTACTTGGCCTGCGACGTCCAGCCGGGCTGCTCCTGCACGTACGACGCCTTGTCCTCGACGAAGTTGGGCGGCGTGTCCCGGCGGTGAAACCGGTTCTTCTGGTTGTAGTTGTAGACGACGCCCACCCGATGATCCGCGTTGAGCTGCGCGGTCAGCTTGCCCGACCCGTTCCAGATCAGGTTGTCGTCGATCGCGTTGGATCCGTCCGGGTTGAACACGCTGAGCAGCTTCTTGTCGACCTTCCAGCGGCGGTACGACCCGAAGAACCAGAGGCGATCGCGCAGGACGGGACCGGCGGCGGTCGCGTTCAGGTCGTACTGCGACGTCACGGGGTTGCCGACGGGGAACCCGAGCTGCTGCTTGAGCGCTTCGAAGTTGTCCGCCTGCATGCCGTCGTTCGCGTAGTAGTACCGCGCGTCGCCTCGCCACGTGTTCCCGCCGGCCTTGGTCACCATGTTCATGAAGATGCCGCCGATGGCGACCTCGGCAGGGATGGCCGACGTCTGGTAGTTGACTTCCTCGAACATGCCCTGGTCGTAGTAGACCATCGTGGAACCGCCGCCGCCGCCAGGCCAGTTCACCGACATGCCGTCGATGGCGAACGTCTTGTCCTCGTCGCGCGAGCCGTGGGCCGAGATCCCGCTCTGCTGCATGCCCTGCGTGCCGCCCACGTCGTACGTGCTCACCGACACGCCAGGGATGATCTTCGCGAGGGACCACACGTCGCGCCCCGTCGGCACCTTCTCCAGGATCTCCTGGCTCATGACGGTCTGCTGCACGTTCGACCTGGTGTCGACGACGGGCGACTCACCGGTGACGGTGACGCGCTCCTGCATCGAGCCGATCGCCAGCTTCACGTGGACGTCGGCCGTGAAGGCGGCGCTGACCCGGATTTCCCGGCGCTCCACCGTCTTGAACCCCTGCATCTCGAAGCGGACGTCGTAGGTGCCCGGCGGCAGGCGGTCGAACCGGTACGCACCGGTGACGTCGGCCACCTGCACGCTCGGCCCGCCGATGAGCGTCGAGCCGGTCAGCGTGACCGTGGCGCCCGGCAGCACCGCGCCAGTCTCGTCCTGAACCGTGCCGATGAGCGAACCCGTGGTCTGGGCTGATACGGGATGTACCGATCCGATCAGGATCAGCACAACGATCGTGATGACATGGTTGAACCGGTGCATGGTGCTCCTCCATCTACTGCAAGGCATAGCGGACGACTACCCCACGGGCTCGATCGCAATCCTCGGGCGCGCCCGCAGCGCCTCGTTGATGCGGGCGACATCGGCGTTGATCACCTGATTGACTTTCGCCGCCGCCTTGTCCAATTCCACTCCGAGCTCCTGCAGGCGCAGCTTCTCGCCAGCGTTCGGCGGGCGGAAGCCGCGCTGGATCGATCCAGCCAGGCTCTGCACGTCCTCGCGCAGGCGCGGATACTGCCGGTAGTTGAATCCCTGCAGCGGCCGGACGAGTTCATCGTCGCGGAACTTCTTCAGCGTCGCGACGGCCCTCTGGACATCGGCGAGCAGAGGATTCGCCGCCTGGCTCTGGCCGTTGCCGTTCCCGGTCCCGTCGGACGTGGTGACGACCCGCTGCGCGGTCTCGTGCGACAGCTGATCGCCCAGGGTCTGCAACTGGTCGAGCAGGTCGTCCGTGCGCTCCTGGATCTGGTTCACGCCTGCCACCAGGCGAAGCGCCGCGAACGAGGTCTCGAGCTGCTCGGCCAGCACCGCCGGACTGACCTCCACGCGCGGGTCGAGCGCGACCTTCACCGGCTTGGTCAACTCGCGCCCGCCGACCCGGACGGTCACCGTGTACTCGCCCGGAAGCACGGCCGGCCCTGCCGCGCCGAACCCGAATCGCGACGCAATGCGGCGCGGAATTTCGGGCTGGGCCGGCTGTCCGGCCCGCGGCCGCATCGGCGGCACGGGGTTATCGTGCCGGAGATCCCACACGATCCGGTTGATGCCGGCCGTCGGCTTCACGTCGCGGATCGTCCGCACGGGTCTTCCTGAGGCATCCGAGATGGTCACGGTGACCGGCCCGGAGGCGCCCTGCTTCAGGTACAGGTTAATGTAGGCGCCCGACTCCGGATTGTCGAGGATCCATTCGCGATCGCCGAGGTTGCCGTCACGGTTGAAGTACACCCACCGCGTGGCGGGGCGCACGTCGAACAGGTACGCATCCCCCTTGATCGCCTCCGGCATCCGCGCCACCGGGAGTGCATCGTCCAGGACGTACGCGCCGCGCCCGTGCGTGGCGATCACCAGGTCGTGATCGCGCGGGTGCACGAACAGATCGCGCACGGGAGAGGGTGGCAGGCCGTTGCGGATTGACGCCCAGCGCCGGCCGCCGTCCCACGTCGCGTAGACGTCGTTCTCCGTTCCGGCGTAGAGCACGTCGGGGTTCTTCGGATCTTCGCGGATCACGTGCGCCCAGCCGCGCTCCCGCATGCCGCTGGTGATCTTCGTCCACGTCCTGCCGAAATCCGTCGTCTTGAAGAAATAGGGGGCGTAGTCGGCGTTCGTCTGGAAGTGGCTCGCCGCGACATACGCGGTGCCCGCGTCCTTCCACGACGCGTCGATCGTCGGGATCCACGCGTTTGGCGCCAATCCCTTGATGTTGGCGACGACGTTCGTCCAGGTCTTGCCGCCGTCACGCGTCACCTGAACGTTGCCGTCGTCGGTACCCACCCAGATGACGTTCGGATCCACGCGCGAGGGGGCGATCGTGATGATCGTGCAGTGGAACTCGGCCGCGGTGTTGTCGGTGGCGATCTGGCCGCCGGAAGACTGCTGCTTGTCCTTGTTGTTCGTCGTGAGGTCCGGGCTGATCACGTCCCACGACTGGCCGAAGTTCGTGCTCTTGAACAGCACGTTGCCGCCGTAATACACCGTCTTCGGGTCGTTCGGCGCGAGCGCGATCGGCGCGTTCCAGTTGAAGCGGTAGCGCTGCGTGGCCATCGCCTGCCCGCTCGAGCCGATGCCGCTCGGATACGGGTTGACCGGCCACGACGCGCCGGTGCGCGTGTCGGTCAGGCTGATCACGCCACCCTGCAGGTTGTTGTAGACGAGCCAGGGTCGATCGATGTCCGGAACGGCAAAGAATCCGTCCCCCCCGCCGACGGTGTGCCAGTCGATCTTGCGCATCCCTTCGCCGTTGAGGCTCTGGACGGGGCCGCACCACGTGCCGTTGTCCTGCAGGCCGCCGCAGACGCGATACGGCGTCTGCATGTCGTAGTTCAGGTGGTAGAACTGCGTGAACGCGACGTTGTTCAGGAGATCCCACGTCTTCCCCGCGTCGTACGACACGTGGAACCCGCCGTCGCTGCCGTTCAGGATCCGGCGGCTGTTCTTCGGGTCGATCCACAGCGCCTGGTGGTCGCCGTGGATGCTGTTGGCGATCCGCTGGAACGTGCGGCCGCCGTCCTCGGACTTGGAGAGCGCGCCGCCGAGCGAGTACACCGTGTTCGGCTCGCTGGGATCGACGCGGATGTCGCTGTAGTAGAACGGCCGGAAGTTGATGTTCGCGTCGCGGTGCACGGTGCGCCACGTGGCGCCGGCATCGTCCGATCGCCACAGCACGCCTTCCTCTTTCGTCTCGCTCACCACGTAGACGACGTTCGGATTGCTGCGCGCGACGGCCACGCCGATGCGGTCCATCGGCCCCTTCGGGAGCCCGCGCGTATTACCCGGCCCTGACAGGCGCGTCCACGTGGCGCCGCCGTCCGCCGATTTGTAGAGCGCGGTCTCCCCCGCTCCGCTGTCGAAATACCACGGCCAGCGCCGATGCGTGTACATGCCCGCATACACGATGTTGGCGTTGCCGGGATCGATCGCGACGTCCGAGCAGCCGGTGAGGTCGTTCTTGTACAGGATCTTCTTCCACGTCCGGCCGCCGTCGGTCGTCTTGAAGAGCCCGCGCTCTTCGCTCGGGCCCCACGTGTGGCCGAGCGCCGCGACGTAGGCGACGTCAGGATTCCGCGGGTCGATCACGACCCGCGCGATCTTGCCCGTGTCGGCCAGGCCGAGCGGCGTCCAGTGGTCGCCCGCATCCACCGACTTGAACATCCCTTCGCCGAACGATGCGCTGTTGCGCGGATTCCCTTCGCCGGTCCCGACGTAGATCACGTTCTGGTCGGAGGGCGCGATGGCGACCGCGCCAATCGACACGTTCGGCTGATCGTCGAAGATCGGCTTGAACGTGACGCCGCCATTCACGGTCTTGAACAGCCCCCCGGCGGCGCCACCCACGTAGTACGTGGACGGATCGCCGGGCAGGCCCGCGACCTCCGAGACACGCCCGGCATTGTTCGCCGGGCCGATCGACCGCCACGTCAGCCGCTTGATCGCGGTCAATTCCGGAGGCGCCTCCGCGGGCGCCTCCGGTGCGGGGGTCGCCACCTGCGACGCGCCCCCCCGCGTCTGCCCCGCAAGCTCCGCGCGGACGGAGGGAATGAGGGCAACCGCCAGGGCGAGGCCCGTCGTGATGGCCCTTCTCGACACACGTCTCATGGCATTCCTCCCTGCGAGGGTCACAAACCTCAGAACTTGAACACGAACCCGACGCGCATGATGCGCGGCGCGAGAATCTCGCCCGGATAGCCCAGGCGCGGCCCGGCCGCGTCCACCATGTTCACGATGGTGTCCGCGTTGAACACGTTGAACAGGTCCACCTGCGGCTCGAACCGGCGGTCACCGCCCAGGCTGAACGATCGCGAGAAGCGCAGGTCCGCCATCGTCACCCTCGGCAGGCGCTCGTCACCCCGCCGGTTCAGGCGGATGGTCTGGGCGGAACGCGTGAGCGTCGGGACGACGCTGCGCGTCACCTGGTAGGTGAACTGCCGCGGGTACCCGGTGCTGTTCATCAGGCTCCCGCTGACGATGATCTCCGCGCGCGGCACCACGTACGTCCCGGACAACTTGAGCTGGTACGTGGCGTCGTTCCCCGAAACGCCTTCCTGGAAATCGAGGCTGTTGGGGTCGTTGAGATCCCCGAACTCCAGCCCTCCCTCGTTGCGCCCCACCGTCAGGCCGAACAACATCTGCCAGCGCGACGAGAACCGCTTCGCGGCGGTCACCTCCACACCGTCGTAATCGGTGTCGAGCAGCGGCGTCGCCATGCGGACGTTGTCCTGCCTGCCCACGAAGGCGCGATCGAGATTGTAGACCGTCGCGGTGCCCCCGAGCGGACTGGCGATCTGGATCGGGGTGTACGCGGTTGTGGGCACCGCCGCGTTGAAGGAGCCGACGTTCTTCCGGTTCGTGCGGTGATAGTACATGACCCCCACGCGCACGTCCCGCATCAGCTGGTGCTCGAGGCCGGCGGTGATTTCGTCCGAGTAGCCCCAGTCGGTGCCGTCCGCGTCGGGATACCGCGTCGAGGCACCGCCCGTGAACCCTTCGAACGTGCCAAGCTCGCCCGGATCCGGCAGCTCGTTGCCGTTGAGATCGTTCCACGCGATGTTCGCGCTGCTGAGGGCGAAGGGGTGCACCGAGTTCACGATCGCCGCGGCGCCCACCTGGTGCGCGTAGCGGCTGTAGTTGCCCTTGACCGCCGTCAGCCCCTTGCCCGTGAGGTCGAAGACCGCGCCCGCCCGCCACACGCCGATCCACTGGTTGTACACGTCACGCTTTTCAACCGTCCGCTCCGCCACCCAGCGGCCGGTGCCGCTCGTTTCTTCGGGGATCCAGCCCTTCGCGCCGTCGGCGCGGACGCCGACATTCAAGGTGAAGCGCCCCATGGACCAGGAGTCCTGCGCGAAGAACCCGAGCTGGTGGACGTAGCTGGTGGCCTGCACCGGCGTGTTGAACGCCTGCACGCGGAACGGCCGGCCGTTGTTGTAGATCAGCCGCATGTCGCCGTTCATCGTGTTGAGGTCGCGGTAGAACTGCCGCGTGAACTGCACGCCCGCCTTGAGGCTGTGCGTGCCCCGCCCGGCGCGCGTGTGACTGATCACGTTGTCCCACTGGAACCGGTAGTTCGGGTTGTCGTAGCTGCGCGGCGCCGCATCCCATCCGGTCTGCAGGACCGTGTCCTCGCGCCGGATGTCCGTCGGAGCCACTTCCTTCTGGTAGTGGAGCGGCCACACCCCCTTCACGCCCCCAGCGGTCGACTCGAACACGAACTGGTTGTTCAGGACCGCCGTGTATTTCGCCTGGCCGGTGTACCCCGGCTGCAGCTGCACGAAGGTCGCCTTGTCTTCCTCGAAGGTCGCGGTCCGGCGCTGGTAGCGGTTCTTCTGGTTGAAGTTGTAGACGAGCCCGAGGCGATGATCCCGGGCGATCTGGCTGGTCAGCTTCACCGACGCGTTCCAGATCAAGTTGTCGTCTCTCGCGTTGCTGCCGTCCGGATTGAAGGTGCTCAGGAGGAGCTTGTCCACCTTCCATCGCCGGTACGAACCGAAGAACCAGATCTTGTCGCGCACGATCGGCCCGGCCATCGTCCCGTTGAAGTCGTACTGATCGGCAACCGGGTTCCCGCCTTTGAAGCTGAACTGCTTGCTGACCGCGTCGAAGTTTTCCGACTGCAGGTCGTCATTCGCGTAGTAGTACCGCGCTTCGCCTCTCCAGGCGTTGCCGCCGGCCTTGGTGACCATGTTCATGAAGATCCCGCCGATGGCGACTTCCGCCGGAATCGCGGAGGTCTGGTAGTTGATCTCCTCGAACATCCCCTGGTCGTAATACACCATCGTCGAGCCGCCGCCCGTTCCCGGCCAGTTCACCGAAAGGCCGTCGATGGCGAACGTCTTGTCCGCGTCGCGCGACCCGTGGGCGGACATGGCGCTCTGCTGCATGCCCTGCGTGCCCCCCACGTCGTAGGTACCCACGCTCACGCCGGGGATCAGTTTCGCGAGCGACCAGACGTCGCGCCCGGTGGGAATGCCTTCCAGGACCTCCTGCCCCATGGCCGTCTGCTGCACGTTGGACTTGGTGTCGACGATGGGGGACTCGCCGGTGACGGTAATCCGCTCCTCCATCTGCCCGACCTGCATCTTGACGTTGACCGTGGCCGTGAAGGTCGCACTGATGTGGAGGTCCATCCGCTCGATGGACGTGAAACCGGGCAGCTCGAATCGGACGTTGTAGACCCCCGGCGGAAGACGTTCGAAACGGTACTGTCCCGATGCGGCCGTCACCTCCACCTGCGGGCCGCCGATGAGCGTTTCGCCGCTCAAGGTCACGGTGACGCCCGGCATCACGGCACCAGTCTCATCGGTAACCGCGCCGATGAGCGAACCGGTGGTGATCTGGGCGGACACCGGCAGGGACGTACAGGGAATCAAAAAGAGCAGGACGACACAGACACGTATCACACGACGCATGAAGCTCCTCCAACTGACACAGCGCATGCGTGGGTTTATCGCGAGCCGCCGGGGGGACGGAAGTAGCAGATCGGCGGATTGCGGCCATCTGTCACACGCCGGTCTCAGATCGCTGTGACAGATGGCGATACGCGGGCGATCTGTGTCTTCCTCGTGCCCGCCTGCTCGTGCCACCCTCGGACACCGCAGCCGCGGCCACGGCTGCTCAACGGAATACACGGAGGAACTATGCGACGGAACACGTGGCTGATGTCATTCCTCGTAGCGGCCTTTGCCCTGGGCCTGACCGGCATGCCTGCCGCGCTGGCACAGGAGCGCGACCCCCTGACGCCGGCGCCGGCGCGGGGCGCCGACGAGGGCAAGGGGCCGTTCAAGACCCTGGTCATCCGGGGCGCCATCCTCATCGACGGTACCGGCGCTCCGCCGCAGGGGCCCGTCGACATCGTCGTCGAGCAGAACCGTATCAAGGCGATCCGGCGTGCGGGCACGCCTGGACTGCCGCTCAAGCCGGGCCGCGAGCCCAAAGCGGACTTCGAGGTCGACGCCACCGGGATGTACGTCATGCCTGGCTTCGTCGACCTCCACGTGCACGCGGGTGGCGCGCCGAAGAACCCCGGCGCGGACTACGCGTACAAGTTGTGGCTGGCGCACGGCGTGACGACCGTCCGCGGGGTGCCGCTGTCCTCCAACGCCTTCACCGTCTCGGAAAAGAACCGCAGCGACCGCAACGAAATTGCCGCGCCGCGGATCTTCAACTACCAGGGGCCCGGATCAGGCTGGGGTGAGGGAGCGGTGGACACGCCCGAGAAGGCGCGCGCCTGGGTCCGCTGGGCGGCGCAGAACGGCGTCGATGGCATGAAGCTCGGGTCCCATCGCCCGGAGATCATGTCCGCGCTCCTCGACGAGGCGAAGAAGTTCGGCCTCGGCTCGACGGCGCACCTCGGCCAGACGGGCGTCGCGCAGATGAACGCCATCAAGGCCGCGCGCCTCGGGCTCGGAACCGTCACGCACTTCTACGGCCATTTCGAGTCGCTGCTGAAGGACTACGTGGTCCAGCCGTGGCCGGTCGATCAGATCAACGACGACGAATACATGCGGTTCGGACAGGTCGCGCGGCTGTGGGACAAGATCCACACGCCGGGCGGACCGGAGTGGAAGGCGTATCTCGAAGAGCATCTCAAGCTCGGGACGACCTTCGACCCGACGCTCACCATCTATTCGGCCGGGCGCGACCTGATGAAGTTCCGCAACGCCGAGTGGCACGACAAGTACACGCTGCCGTCCCTCATGGACTTCTACGTCCCGAGCCGCGTGAACCACGGGGCGTACTGGTACTACTGGACGACGTGGGATGAGGTCGCCTACCGCAACTTCTACCAGGTCTGGCTCAGGCTGATGAACGACTACAAGAAGATCGGCGGCCGCGTGACCACCGGCTCCGACTCCGGTTTCATCTACCAGACGTACGGGTTCGGCTACATCAACGAGCTCGAGCTGCTGCAGGAAGCGGGCTTCCACCCGCTGGAAGTGTTCCAGTCAGCGACGATGAACGGCGCGCTGACGCTGCACGAGCCGAAGGGCAAGGCGATCGAGTTCGGCGTCGTGCGGCCGGGGCTGCTGGCCGACATGGTCATCGTCGACCAGAACCCGCTCGCGAACCTCAAGGTTCTTTACGGGACCGGGGCGCTCAAACTGAACGACACCACCGGGAAGCCCGAGCAGGTTGGCGGGATCAAGTACACCGTCAAGGACGGCATCGTCTACGACGCGAAGAAGCTGCTGGCCGACGTCGCGGCGATGGTCGAGAAGCAGAAGCGGGAACGGTCGCGGCGGAGCACGACGAGCCAGTAGCACCGCCGCGCGTGATGGGCGGTCGGCCGCTACGCGCGCCGTCCGCCCATCGCGAGCACTCTTGCCGGCGTTTCGGCAAAAAGGCAGTGGTAGAGGATGTCGTTCACCGTGTGGTCGGACATCGCAACGGGGAACGTGGCGATCCGCCGGGCACCGAAGCGTGCCTTCACCGCCGCGATCGAGGTGATCGTGGCGTACACAATGTCTGCCTCGCGCTCGAATTCGGCGAGCCTCGACTCTTCATCCAGGGCCGCGAAATGCACGACCGGACGTCCCTCATGAGCGCCGCGCTCGCAGGGAACCGCCGCGTCCTGGTGCCCCGCCGGCGCGGAACGGTCCGGGACGCGACGGTCAGCGTCGGCATCGCAGAGCGCACAGTGCACGCGGCGCAGGCCCTCAGCCGTGTCGCGGTCGCGCACGACGATGAACCGGCGCTCGCCAGGGGGCGGCTGCAGAATCGCGGCCGTCTCCGGCGACAGCTTGAGGATGACGAACGGAAGATCGAGATCCTGGGCCAGCCTCACGCCCACCTCGGCGGCGAGAAAGCTGCCGACCAGGCAGCGGACGCTCTGCGCGGTTACCTGCACGCGCAACTCCCGCGGCGGCAGCGACGGCGGGATGCGGACGACCGGGAGCGGAAAGCGCATGCGCGCGGCCAGCTGTCGCTGGACCAGTTCGACCGATTCCTGCGTGCCGAGGTAACCAATCTTGAAGTCGGTACGCGGCGAGTGTCCAGTGTACTGGAGCAGCAGGGTCGCGAAGTCGTCCGGGCACGCGCCGGTCAGCCGCAGCTTGCTCGCCGTGGCAGCCACCAGCCGGAACACCGCGCCGTCGGCGCGCGAACGCTCCGGCTCGACGCCAACCGTCCGCAGGAACATGCCGCTCCGCTGGCGACTTTCGATGATCCCCTGCGATTCGAGCGCGCGGTACAGCTCGAGGGTGGTCGTCGGTGAGACGCCAAGATGCTGGGCAAGCCCGCGCACGGACGGCAGGCGGTCGCCTGTGCCGATCTTTCCGAAATAAAACCGTGCGCGAAGCTGGGCGGCGAACCAGCCGAGCGCGCTGCGGTGCGCTCCTGGCATCGGCTGAAGGGCGTCTGGCATCTGGCGGCTCCCCCGGGTGTGGCGTCATCGTCTCGTCAAATTCGGTAATCTGTCAAGACAAACCGTCGTTTCCTGAAATTCGCCACGTTTTGGTCGCTTTCCGAAACTTGAGGTGCCTGTCGACGTGACCACCGCACATGCGCGCGCACCGTTGATCGGAATGGATAACGCCGAGCTCGATCGCCAGAGCATTGCCTCGCGCATTCGCGCGGAGCGGCTGGCGAAGGGCTGGACGCTGAAGGACCTCGGCGCAAAAGTCGACGTCTCCATCGCGCAGCTGTCCGCGATCGAGAACGCCAGGCAGGCGCTCGACGTGGACCTGCTCGTCGCCATCGGCCGCGCGCTCGACGTGCACGTCGAGCGCCTGCTGCCCCGCGGCCGGACGCCGAGCGTCTGCATCACGCGGCAGAGCGACGGCAGGCACCTGCCGATGCGCATGGTCAACTACAGCAGCGAGACGCTGACCGACTATCACAACCGGCTGCGACCGCTGGCCGACGCCGTTGTCGGGAAGTACATCGAGCCGTTCGACATCGAGGTGTGGCCGGTCGTCGAGGGCGAGATGAAGTTCATCTCGCACCATCACGAGGAGTTCCTGCTCGTCGTCAGCGGCGGGCTGGAATGCCTGATCAAGACGCCTGACAAAGTGCGCCGGGAAGTGCTCTCGGCCGGAGACTGCATCCACTTCTGGAGTTATCTGCCGCACTGCCTCAGGTCCACGGGCACCGCGCCGGCGCGGAGCATCCACGTGCTGTGCTCGCTCGACGAACCGGCGGACTCGGAGCTGGCGGACGCGCGCACGGGGCCGGTGTTCCTGATGGACGGCATGCAGCGCGGCCCTTCGGGGGGAGTCGGCGCGCGCCTGCAGGCGCTGCGCCGCCGGCGCGGCATGCGCGTGGCGGAGTTCGCCAGGCAGGTCGGCATGAGCCCGCGGCGGATGATTGCGATCGAGCGCGGCGAGAAAGCCGTCTCCGTCGACCTCCTGCTGGAGGTCTGCCATCGCTTCCGCAAGCCGGTGGAGTACTTCCTGGCGAGCACGCTCGACGTCCGGCCGTACTACGAGGTGCACCGCGGCGTCGACCTCCGGCAGGGCGGCACGCGGGACCGCGGCCCGGAACGCCGCTGGCCGTGCTTCGGGGCCCACCGGATCGTGCCGCTGACCACCACGCTGCCGGGGCATCGCATGATGCCCTCGCTGCTGCGCCTCGAGGGCCCCCGCGGGCACGAGCTGGTGCGCCACCCCGGGCAGGAGTTCATCTATGTGTTGAAAGGATCTGTCCGGGTCATGACCCGTCCGGGCGATCAGGCCCTGGTGTCGACGCTGTCGGCAGGCGACACCTGTTTTCTCGACGCGTCAATCCCGCACGCCTTCGAGCAGAACCAGGTCACGCCGTACGATCCCGGGCACGCGGAAGTGCTTGCGGTGTGCTGGCGGCCGGCGTGGGAACGTTAGGCGCCACTTGCAAGTAAATGGTAGAAGGTAGAACCTTTTCCCTTTTCACCTTTCATCGTACAACCCCTCAATCACCCCGCTCCACGTGTCCTCGATCGCGCGGCGCCGCACCTTCAGGGTTGGCGTCAGCTCGCCGGTCGCGATCGCGAACTCGCGCGGGAGGAGCGCCACCTTCTTGATCCGTTCGAACTGCGCGAGGTCGCGGTTCACGCCGTCGATCAGTTCCTGGTAGAGCGCGATCACGTCGGGCCGGGCGATCAGCGTCTGGTGGTCGGGCTCGTCCGGGCGCCCCAGCTCGCGCAGCCGGCGGTCGAGCGCGGCGAAGTCCGGCACGATCAGGATCGCGGGGTATTTCCGCCGCTCGCCGATCAGCACGGCCTCGCCCACGAGCGGATGCGATTTCAGCCGCGTCTCGATCGGCTGCGGCGCCAGCTTCTTCCCGCCGGAGGTGACGATCAGGTCCTTCTTGCGGTCGGTGATCGCCAGGTAGCCGTCGGCGTCGATGAGGCCGACGTCCCCGGTGTGGAACCAGCCGTCCGGCTCCAGCACCGCGCGCGTGGCGTCCGGCTTGTTGTGGTACCCGGCCATGATGTTCGGGCCGCGCGCCAGGATCTCGCCGTCCTCGGCGATGCGCAGCTCGACGTCAGGCACCGCCTTGCCGACGGTGCCGAACCTCGGCGCGCCGTACGGGTTCACGGTGAGCACCGGCGCCGTTTCGGTCAGCCCGTACCCTTCGAGGACGGGGATGCCGATGGCATAAAAGAACTCGCCGATGAACTTCGGCAGCGGCGCGCTGCCTGAGACGAAGTAGTTCAACCGCCCGCCCATTCGCGCGCGCACCTTCGCGTAGACCAGCCGTTCGGCGAGGGAGTGCCGGACCCCGCTCCGGGGAGTCTTCCCCCGCCCGAGCTCGCGCACGCGGCGCTCCCCGAGCCGCTTCGCCCAGTTGAACATCGCGCGGTGCAGGGCCGGCTGCTGGGCGACCGCTTCCACCACGCGCGCGTAGAACTTCTCGAAGACACGCGGCACGGCGGTCATGATGGTCGGGCGTGCGACGAGCAGGTCGCGCGCCAGCGTGTCGATCGCCTCGGCGTACGCGATCGACACGCCGTTGGACAGGTAGATGTACGCGACGGTGCGCTCGAAGGCGTGGCTGAGCGGCAAAAACGACAGCGCGACGTCGCCTGGCGACATGGGCAGCACGCGGTTGCAGCTGCGGACGTTCGCCATGATGTTGCCGTGCGTCAGCATCACGCCCTTCGGCTCGCCGGTCGTCCCCGACGTGTAGATGATGGTCGCCAGGTCCTGCGGGCCGATCCCGCGCGCGCGGTCCTTGAAGTCCTTCGCCACGCCCCATTCCGCCACCATCCTGGCGTGCCCGCGCGCCGCGACCTCCTCGAGGCTGATGAGCGAGCCGGCGGGCGCCTCCCGGGCGTCGAACAGGATGATGACGTCGAGCGAGGGGAGCGCGTGGCGCACTTTCTGGAGCTTGGCGGCCTGCTCGCTGGTGGAGACGAACGCGTAGCGTGCGCCGCTGTCCTGCACGATGTACTGCGCCTGGACGGCGGACTGCGTGGGGTAGATGGGCACCGTGACGCCCCCCGCCGCGAGGATCGCGAGGTCTGTGACGATCCACTCGGCGCGCGTCTCCGACATGATGGCGACGCGATCGCCGCGCTGCAGCCCCATGGCGGCGAGCCCCAGACTGATGTCGCGGATGCGTTCGAAGAACGCGCTGGTGGACAGCCAGTCGACTCCCCCTTCACGGCAGCGTCCGATCAGCTCGGCCTTCGGAAACCGGCCGGCGATGTGGAACGGCATGTCTGCGAGAGTGGCAAGCTGCGCGGAAGGCTCGAAGACGGTCGCGAGCTCGGGCATTGGAAGAACAATAGCAGGTCAAAACGACAGGTTCAAAACGACAGGTTCAAAACGACAGGTTCAAGACAACAGGTTCACAACGAAAGGTTCAAGACGAAAGGTTCAAGACGAAAGGCTCAAGACGAAAGGCTCAAGACGGCCGGACGTCGAGGGGAAATGCGAAGAACGGAATGATGGACGTCCAGGCGCGGCGCCAGAACGCCACGACGGTCGGGAATGTTCGGCCCCACGGACCCCGCTCGAACTCGTCCAGCGCGGCACTCGCGGCCTCGGCGTTCACCGCCGTGTAGATGGGCCGCAGCGCCATCGCCATCGGCTTGCGCTCTTTCCAATTCGCGAAATCCAGACTGTGCCGGATTAGGTGCACGATGCACGTTTGCAGCGTCGTCTCGGGAAATACCGCGGCGAGCGCCTCGCTCATCCCTTTGAGCCCATCGGTGACCGCGATGAGGATGTCCTGGCAGCCGCGTGTCTTGAGATCGCTGAAGACCTTCATCCAGAATTCGGCGCCTTCGGTCTGCTCGATCCAGAGGCCGAGGATGTCCCGCGTGCCATCGGGCAGCACCGCGAGCGCCAGATAAATCGCCTTGCTCCGGACCGTCGCTTCGTCGCGAATCTTCACCCGCAGCGCGTCGAAGAACACGACCGGATACAGGCGCCCGAGCGGCCGGCTTTGCCAGGCGGTGACCTCAGCCATGATGCCGTCGGTCACCGTGCTGATCAGATCGGGCGAGACCTCCGTGCCGTACATCTCGGCGAGGAACCCTTGGATTTCTCGCACCGTCATCCCGCCCGCATACAGCGCCAGGATCTTGTCGTCGAACCCCGTGAAGCGGCGCTCGTGTTTCGCGACCAGCCGCGGCTCAAAGGTGCCGTCGCGATCGCGCGGCACATCGATCGGGAGCGGACCATCATCGGTCAGGACCGTCTTGCCGCCGGTCCCATTTCGATGATTCGCGGTGTCGTCCGGCTTGTCGCCACCGGGCGTACCCGAGGTGGTGCGTCAGCTCGCCGCCCAGCGCGCGCTCGATGATCGCTTTCTTGAATCGGCGCACGGCGGCATCAAGCTCCTCCACGGAGATCGGCCCCTGGCGCACGAACTGGTCGAGGATTTCCGAGGGGACGGGCGCCAGCGGCGCGTCAGGCATCAAGGCTTTCCGTCTGCGGGGCATATGGACTCCTCATGTTATGCCCCACACACGAAATTCCGGACACCCCGTCGTCTCGAACCGTCTGTTTCAGTCGAACCCCGGCTCCCAGCCTTCTTCGATGCACCTCGTCAGGTACCGCTGCAGCCCCGTGTTCGCCATGATCGCGCGGCGCCCCAGGCGCCACATTCCCGTGAAGCCGTCAGGTGTGATGTAGTCCGATTGGAGCGCCGAACGAAGATGATCTTGAGTTTCGGCGAGCGATGCCCGAGCGATTCGGAGAAAGTAGAGGAACTCGAGTGGGCGAAAGCGCGCAAATCCTTCAGCAGTATTGGACGGAGCCGATTCCGCGGATGCACGAATATCGCGGCAGAATCTGAAATCCCTGGCAGTGGGCTCTTTGGCAGTAAATGCGAACACTTGGGCCCGAAGTTGATCCGCGAGCTGCCATGCAATGAGTTGCGTGAACTGGGAGACCGCCATGCCGCTTGCCCAAGCACGATCGACGCCACGTCCGCTGTCCCAAAACCTCTCGTGCAGAACCTCTCGTGTAGAACCTCTCGTGCAGAACCTCTCGTGTAGAACCTCTCGTGTAGAACCTCTCGTCTAGAACCTCTCGTGCAGGCAGAACCTCTCGTGCAGAACCTCTCGTGCAGAACCTCTCGTGCAGAACCTCTCGTGCAGAACCTCTCGTGCAGAACCTCTCGTGTAGAACCTCTCGTGTAGAACCTCTCGTGTAGAACCTCTCGTGTAGAACCTCTCGTCTAGTACCCGCTCCGCTTGTCGACGACGTTGAGGAGCGGCTGCCCGGCCTGGAATCGTCGCAGGTTCTCGATGAAGAGATCCGTGGCGCGCGGCCAGTGGTCGGCGCGCAGGCCGGAGACGTGCGGCGTGATGAGCGCGTTCGGCAGATCCCACAGCGGGCTGGCGGGGTCGAGCGGCTCGTGCTCCACGACGTCCAGTGCGGCCGCACGAATGCGCCTGGCAGCGAGCGCGGCGGCCAGGTCTGCCTCCTTCACGAGCTTGCCGCGTCCGACGTTCACCAGCACGGCGCCCGGTTTCATGACCGACAGCTGCGCCGCGCCGATGAGCCCGCGCGTCTCTGGCGTGTGCGGGGCGGCGAGCACCACGACGTCCCACTGCGGCAGCCGTTCGGCGAGCTGCGAGGGCCCGTAAATGGCGTGGACCCCCTCGGGCGCGCCGTGCTCGGGATGGCGGCGAATCGCTTCGACGGTGGCGCCCATGGCGGATGCAATCCGCGCCACCGCCGACCCGATCGCGCCCAGACCGATGACGCCGAACGTCGATCCCTTGACGAGGCGCAGCGGCTCCCCCGCGCCCATCGCCTCGTGCCCCCAGCGGTGCGCCCCCTGGTGTGCGAACGCCTCCGGCAGCTTGCGCAGCAGCGCGATCGTGACCCCGATGACGTGCTCGGCCATCGCGTCGCCGTGCAGGCCGCGCGAGTTGGTCAGGATCACCGGGCTCGCGATCAGCTCGGGAAACAGCATGCTGCCGATGCCTGCCGCCGGGCTGTGGACCCATCGGAGCCTCGAGGCGGCAGCCAGCGCGTCGCGGTGGATCAGCGACGAGTACGCCACGTCCGCCTCTCGGGCGAGCGCCACCGTCTCGGCGGCATCCCGCGCGTGCACCACGTCATCGCGCGGGAACTCCCGCCGCACCCGCGCAACTTCTTCGTCGGGAATGTTCCAGGTCGAGATGTCGCTGTAGATGGAGATGAGGATGCGCATGGGGATCAATCAGACTGCCCTCCGCTCTTCTTCACGAGCCGAATCTGGCCGATCCTCATGCGCTTGTCCACCGCCTTCAGCATGTCGTAGACCGTGAGCGCGGCAACGGCCACCGCCGTGAGCGCCTCCATCTCCACGCCGGTCTGCGCGGTGGTGCGCACCCGCGCTTCGATGCCGTAGCCGCGGGCGGTGGCCGTGAGGTCGACCGACACGTGCGTCAGCGGGAGCGGGTGGCAGAGCGGAATCAGTTCGTGCGTCCGCTTGGCCGCCATGATGCCCGCGATGCGCGCCGCCGGGAGCGGATCCCCCTTCTTCACGGCGCGCCGGCGAATCGCGCGACGCGCGGCGGCCGACATGGCGATCGCGCCCTTCGCCACGGCCTCGCGTGGCGTGACGGGCTTCTCGCCCACGTCCACCATGCGCACCCGCCCGCGATCATCCGTGTGACTGAGCACATGTGCGGCCTTCGGCCTGTTGACGCTCACTCGGTCTCCCCTCTCGCCAGGTGGAACGACAAGCTCTCCAGCGACACCGTCACGTCCACGCTCTTGAGCTTGACCTCGGGCGGCACCTTCAGCGCGCCTGGAGAGAAGCTCAGGATGGCCCTGATGCCCGCCGCCGCCACGGCGTCCACCACCGCCTGCGCGGGGGCCGCGGGCACCGCGATGACGGCAATGCTGATGCGTTCCCGCCGGACGATGGCCTTCAGGTGCCGGACGTCGTGGATCGGCACGCCCGAGCGCGAGTGGCGCCCGGCCTTCTGCTCGTCCGCGTCGAACAGCGCCACGATCTCGAAGCCGTCCTGCCGGAACCCGGGATAGTCCGCCAGTGCGAGCCCGAGGTTCCCCGCTCCCACGATCGCAACGCGCATCGAGCGGTCGAGCCCGAGGATCTGCCGCAGGTGCGCGCGCAGGTCCTTGACCTGGTACCCGACGCCGCGCGTGCCGAATTCGCCGAAGTACGCCAGGTCCTTTCGAATCTGCGCCGCGTTGAGGTCGAACCGATCGGCAAGCGCCGTCGACGAGATGCTGCGCACGTCCGCGTGTTCGAGCTCCGTCAGGCACCTGAGATAGACCGACAGGCGATTGGTCGTCAGTTCAGACACCTGTTCCAGGGCCCCGCGCGATGGGGCCGGGGATTGCTTGTTCCGCGGCTTCACAAGCGCATGATTCTAGCAAAGCCTTCACCACGGAAGCTGCAGAACACGCAGAAACCTCTGCTTTCCGGCGGGCCGGCGCGTTCGGCGCGTTCGGCGGTGGTGATAGAGTGCGGAACAGCTCGTCTTCATCCCGCAAGGAGTTCTTCATGTCCAATGCAGTCGACGGATTGACTCCGCCCCTTGTCTGGAAGCACTTCGCGGCGCTGTCCCGGATTCCCCGCTGTTCGAAGCACGAAGAGAACGCCGCGCAGTTCGTCCTCGATACCGCCAGAAAACTCGGGCTCTCCGCCAGACAGGACCGCTCCGGCAACGTCGTCGTCGGCAAGCCGGCGACCCCCGGGCGCGAGCGCGCGAAGCGCGTGTGCCTGCAAGGGCACCTCGACATGGTGTGCGAGAAGAACGCCGGCAAGGCCCACGACTTCGGCAAGGACCCGATCGAGCTGGTGCGCAAGGGCAACTTCCTGATGGCCAACGGGACAACGCTCGGCGCGGACAACGGCATTGCGGTGGCAGCCAATCTGGCCATCATGGAAGACAGGACGCTGGAGCACGGTCCGCTCGAGTTCCTCTTCACGATCGATGAAGAGACGGGCCTCACCGGCGCGAACCACCTGGAGCCGGGCTTTCTCGAGAGCAAGACCCTGATGAACCTCGACTCGGAGGAAGAAGGGGCGCTCTACGTGGGGTGCTCGGGTGGGAAGGACACGACCGGCACCTGGAGAGTGGAGTTCGAGGCGGCGCCGGCCGGCGCGTCCGCGATTGAGGTTCGCGTCAGCGGCCTGAAAGGCGGACATTCCGGGCTGGAGATCGACAAGGGACGCGGCAACGCGCTGAAGATCCTCAACCGCGTGCTCATCGCGCTCGGTGACGAAGGCGCGCGGCTCGCCAGGATCGAGGGGGGCAACAAGCGCAACGCCATCCCGCGCGAGGCGCAGGCCGTGATGTACGTCCCGAGGGCGAAGTCTGCCGGGGCGCAGGCCCTGGTCTCGCGGTGGAACGACGCGCTGCGCGCCGAGTTGAAGAGCGTCGAGCCGGACCTGCAGGTCACCGCGTCCGAACCGAAAGGCCGGAAGGGCTCGGTGATGAAGAAGAAGTTCCAGAAGCACATCACCAGCGTGATCGCGGCGCTGCCGCACGGCGTCACGAAGATGAGCGCGGATATTTCCCGGCTCGTCGAGACTTCCACCAACGTGGCCATGATCGCGACGGCCGGCAGGAAGGTGACGCTCGCCACCAGCCAGCGCAGCTCGGTGGCATCAGAGATCGAGGAGATCGCCCGGACCGTGCGCACGATCATGGAGATGGGGGGCGCGGAAGTCACGCAGGGGGACGGGTACCCGGGATGGAAACCGGACATGGCCTCCCCCATCCTGAAGCTCGCGATCGCAACCTACGAGCAGCTGTACAAGAAGACGCCTGAGATCAAGGCGGTCCACGCCGGCCTCGAGTGCGGGATCATCGGCGAGAAATACCCCGGCATGGACATGGTTTCCTTCGGCCCGACGCTCGAGGGGGTCCATTCGCCGGACGAGAAGATCCACATCGACACGGTGCCGCGTTTCTGGGCGTTTCTCGTGGCAATTCTCAAGAACGTGTCCTGACGGGCTGGCAGATGAGGCGTGCTAGAATCCGCGAACATGGCTCATCAAACGCCTTCAAATCCGGCTGTGACCGCCACGAAGAGCGGCGCCTTCCAGCCGTACGTGCCGGCTGCGAAAGCAGTGCCGGAGTTCACGCCCAAAGCCATCCTGCTCGGTCGTCCTGGCCATCTCGGTGCTGAAGAAGCTCGGCGGATCGACGATCCTTGAAAACAACATCGTCCAGACCATCGGATCGGCGGGTGAATCCGTGGCGGCGGGCGTCGTGTTCACCGTTCCCGCACTCATCTTCCTGACGCCGTTCGGGCCCGGCTACTTCAACTACTTCCAAATCACGATGCTGGCGTTCGCCGGCGGCATCCTCGGCGTGCTCATGATGGTGCCGTTGCGCCGGGCGCTCATCGTGAAGGAGCACGGCGTGCTGCCGTATCCCGAAGGCACGGCGTGCGCCGACGTGCTCGTGGCGGGCAAGCGCGGCGGCTCGATGGCGCGCATGGTGTTCCAGGGCCTCGGCATCGGCGCGCTCTGGAAGGCGCTGTCGTGGATCTTCCAGGTGTTCCAGACGGCGGTCGGCTACTCGATGCCGCGTGCCAGCTTCTTCCCGAACGCGACGCTCAACGTCGACATCTCGCCCGAGTACATGGGCGTCGGCTACGTCATCGGCCCGCGCATTGCGGGCGTGATGTTCGCCGGCGGCGTGCTGTCGTGGCTCGTGCTGCTGCCGCTGCTCACCTACCTCGGCAACCACATGACCGTGCCGCTGCCCCCCGTTCCGCCGAGCGGCCTGCGGCTCGACCAGATGACGCCGGGGCAGATGTGGAGCGCCTATATCCGTTACACCGGCGCCGGCGCCGTCCTCGCGGCGGGCCTGATCACGCTGGCCCGCACGATTCCGACCATCATCGCGTCCTTCAAGGAGAGCGTGAAGGACTTCGGCGCCGCGTCGGCGGGTGTCGTGAAGGCCCGCACCGAACGCGACCTGCCGCTGACGATTGTCCTGGCCGGATCGCTGCTGCTGGCGCTGTTCCTCGCCGTGGCACCGCGGATGCCCACGCAGGGGAATTTCCTGGCGTCCATCCTCGTCATCGTGTTCGGGTTCTTCTTCGTCACGGTGTCGTCGCGGATCGTCGGGCTGATCGGCTCCTCGTCCAATCCGATCTCGGGGATGACGATCGCGACGCTGATCCTCACGTGCACGATTTTCGTCGCGCTCGGATGGACCGGCGATGCGTACGCGCCCGCCGCGCTCTGCGTCGGCGCCATCGTCTGCATCGCGGCGGCGAACGCCGGCGCGACCTCGCAGGACCTGAAGACCGGCTACATCGTCGGGGCCACGCCGATTTATCAGCAGACGGGCCTGGTCATCGGCGTGCTGGTGTCGGCGCTGATCATCGGCTATACGACCCTGTACCTCCACAGCGTGATGCAGGTGGGCTCCAACGCGCTGCCCGCGCCGCAGGCGACGCTGATGTCCACGATCATCAAGGGGCTCCTCAGCCAGAACCTGCCGTGGGGCCTCGTGCTGGTCGGCGTGTTCATCTCGATCACGCTGGAGCTGTGCGGGATCCATTCGCTGTCGTTCGCGGTCGGCTCCTACCTGCCGATCGCCACGACCGCGCCGATCTTCGCCGGCGGGCTCGTCCGTGCGTACGTGGAAAAGAAGACGGGCACGCGCGAGGAGTCCGAGGTCAGCTCCGGCACGCTGTTCAGCTCCGGGCTGATCGCGGGCGGATCCATCGCAGGTATCCTCTACGCCGTGCTGTTCGGCAATGGGATCATTCCGGAAGCAGACGGCGCCGAGGCGCTGGCGCCGCTGGCCTTCCTGCACGACGGAACGGGCGGGCTCATCGCCGCAGGGCTCCTGTTCTTCCTCCTTGCGGTCGTCCTCTCCCGGTTTGCGCAGAAGAGACTCAGCTGATATCCGGCTCGTTCTTGCAGGCGTGATGCTGGTGGCCGCCGCGGTTGCGGCGGCCGCCCAGCCCGCCTCGCGCACCGCCACCACGCTCGAGGCCCTCGCCCAACACCCGCTCTTTTTCCACGGCCGCACGATTGTCGTGCGTGGGACGGTCGAACAGCCGGCGTCCGGCATCGTGTCGCTCCGCGCAGACGACTCGACGCGGCCGGTGTTCGTCCTCCAGCGCGATCGGGGCGTGCCGGACGGCCTGGTGGAACTCCGCGGCCAGTTCTGGGACCTGGGGCGGCTCACGCCGGACGACCCGCACCTGGCCGGGTTCGACATCGAAGCGCTCCTCCAGCGCGTCAACGACGGCCGCTGGCCGGCTCACAACCAGGTGCTCATCGTCATCGCCAGCGCGTCCGGCGCAGCCGAGCGGCTCCCGCCCGGGCTGCGCGCGATCGCGCTCGAGCCGTCACGCTATGAAGGACAACGGGTCACGGTGATCGGGCGGTTTCGTGGCGCCAACCTGTATGGCGATCTGCCGCAGTCGCCGGGCCGAAGCCGGTGGGACTTCGTGATCCAGTCGGCGGACGCCGCGCTCTGGGTCACCGGACAACGGCCGCGCGGCAGGGACTTCAACTTCGACTCCTTTACCAGGCTCGATACCGGGCGCTCGCTCGAGGTCACGGGCGTGGTGCGCGCCGAGCGCGGCCTGGTGTGGATCGAAGCGACGAAGGTGACGCTCTCCAGCGGATCGGCGCCCGCCGCCATCGCCGAGGCTCCGGTGCGCGTGGTCGGGGCGCCGCCGCAGGTCGCGTTTTCGCTGCCGGTCGATGACGAGGCCGACGTCTCGCCGACGGTGAAGGTCCGCATCCAGTTCACGCGCGACATGGAGGCGGAGAGCTTCCGCGATCGCGTCCGCGTGACGTACGTCCACGCGAACGCCACCTCGACACCGCCGGTCGCCACGACCGTCTATCGCCGTGACAATCGCGTCGCCGAGATCACCTTCCAAGCGCCGCTCGACCACTTCAGCACGGTGAAGATCGAGCTGCTCGACGGCATCACCGCCTCCGACGGCGCGAGGCTGGCGCCGTGGGCGATGGAGTTCTCGGTGGGGGGATAAGTCCACCTCAGATCTTCTCCAACATCCCCACGATCTGCCCCCTGACGTCCGCGATCAGCCGATCGCGATCGTCAATCGTCATGCCGCTGGTTTCGATGGGCTGGCCGAAGGCAACCCGCGCCGTGACCGGGTGGATGACGGGGCTCCCCTTCCGCATCGCCTCGCGCGCTCCTTTGATCGCCACGGGCACGATCGGCGCGCCGGCTTTCAACGCGAGGATGAAGCCCCCCTTCTTGAACGGCAGCAGCTCGCCGGTCCGCGAGCGCGTGCCCTCCGGGAAGATCAGGAACGACACGCCGCGGCGCATCGCGTCCGCCGCGCGGTCGATCGCCGGCAGGCTCTGCTCGCGGTTGCCGCGCTCGATGGGAACGAAGCCGGCCAGGTCGAGCCCCCACACCAGGATCGGCAGCTTCCGCAGTTCCGCCTTGTAAAGAATGGCGAGCCGTGGAAACAACGAGCTCAGCGCCGCAAACGCAATCGGGGGCTCGAGGTTGCTCGCGTGATTCACCGCGTAGACGGCGGGGCGGCCGCGGATGATCCGGTCGGCCCCTTCGACCCGATAGCTGATCCCGGAAAGCAGCATGCCCCCGCGGATACCCGCCAGCCCGGCCCAGTACAGGATCGCCGGCGATCGGACAACCAGCGCCAGCGCGATGAGCGGCGTGCCGACGATGACGACGTACAGCGAGACGAACAGGTACGCCGCAATGGAGCGAAGGATGGCAATCAACACAGTGTCGCGAGAGGCCAACAAAAAAGCCCGGCGAAGATTCTATCTCCGCCGGGCTCCTTCCCTTGTGAACGCCCGGATCAAGCGGTACAGGGAAACTCGTTAGCTGGCGCGCGCCGCCCCGGCACGCCGGGCGGTGGCCACGCGGGAGGGCGGCACCGCTTTGACGGTCTTCACCGCCTTCACCTTCGCCGGCGCCGTCGACGCCTTCGCGCGGGCGATCGAGCGCGCCTTGACGGCGAAGCAGCGCTCGAGCGCCTTCTCGACCTTGCCCTCGATGTCGAGCAGCGGCTCGCGCAGCACCTCGGAAATTTCCGACGTGACCAGGAACTTGGCGCGATCCAGCATGCGCTTCTCGCGGAACGACAGGCTCTTGGATCGGCTCAGATACGTGAGGTTCTTGAGGACGTCCACGACGTCGTAAATCGAGCCGGTGCGCATCTTGTCCGAGTTGTCCTTGAAGCGCCCCTTCCAGTTCTGGTGGTTGTCGATCTTGCCGTCACCGAGCAGTTGGAACAGCCGTTCGCACTCCACATCGCTGATGGCGCGCCTCAGCCCGACGCCATCCACGTTATCGAGCGGCACAAGGACGGTGGTCTCGCTGCCAATCATCCGGAGGTGATAAAAGCCGCACGTCGTACCCAGGATGGTTTTGGTTTCAATACCTTCAACGACGCCGAGCCCGTGATTCGGGTAAATGACCTTGTCACCGACCTCAAATGTCACATATCCCCCACAGATAAAAGGTGTGCGTAGGTTGGGCGTGTCCGAGACAAGCAGTCCCCCCAGTATAGCCGATTTTGGGGGCTCAGACAACGGAAACAGGCGGAAAATCAGGCGTTTTTCGCGCCTTTGCACAATGTTGGGGCACTTACGAAAACCGTAAAAAGGGGTCGGGAGCCTTTTTCGGTCGGAATCCCTCGCGACCGAAAAAGGCTCCCGACCCCTTTTTACATTCCGTAGCGCGCCATCGCCAGCTCGACTATTTCGCCGATCAGGTCGGTGTAGGTCCGGCCGGACCTGCGGGCAGCCATCACGAACTCCGCCCGGGAAGATAACCAGGGATTGGGGTTAGCCTCGATCACCGCCACGCGCCCGTTGGGCTGGAGCCGCATGTCGATCCGCCCGTAGTCCCTGAGGTCGAGCGCCTGATAGGCGGCCACTGCCGTCTGGTTCAGCAGCGCCACGGTCTCTTCCGGCAGGTCCTCCGCCACCTTGGACTTGGTGTCCCGGTAGGCGCGCGTGCCTTTGTTCCACTTGACCTCTGAACTGGCGATCCGGGGAATGCCGTCCGGCAGCTTGGACAGATCCAGCTCGACCACGGGGAGCGCCACGGGCGGCTCGTTGCCCAGCACGCCGACATACAGCTCGCGCCCCTCGACGTACTCCTCGATCAGCACCGGCGAGTCGAAATTCTGGTGGAGCTGGTCAATGCGCTCCATCAGCTCGCGGATCGAATTCACGACGGCGTTGAACTCGATCCCGATCGATCCGTCTTCCCGCGCGGGCTTGACGATGACGGGAAACTCGAGGTGGTGGGAGAAATCCAGGCGCCCGCGATACACCTTCGCGAAGACGGGCGTGTGGATCCCGTGGAACGCGAAAATCTTCTTCGCGATCGCCTTGTCCTGCGCCAGCATCAGCCCGCGCGCGCCGGCGCCGGTGTAGCGCTTGTTGAGCAGCTCGAGGTAGGACGCGATACAGAAGTCGGCGAGGTCGTTGCCGCCGAACGACTCGGCCAGGTTGAACACCAGATCGCAATCGAGCTTGGCCAGCGCGTGCAGCCCCTTCCGGCCGCCATCGAGCACGTGCAGCACCGGCTCGTGTCCGCGCTTGCCGAGCGCCTCGGCGACCTCCTCCTCGACTTCCTTCTTGTCGAGCGTGCGGACGAGCGTCGGCGCGCCGCCGGATCCCTCGTCCTCGTCCGGTCCTTCCCACCGGTCGAAGAGGACGACGATCTTCAATTTGCCCACGGTGTGACGGAATTATAGCATTCGCGTTATGACAGCAATCCGGCAGCGGCGGTAGAACCCGCCTGCCGGAATCCCGTCGTCTCTGTTCTCGGTGACCTGATCACCCCTGATTTTCCCGGTATTTTTTCGCCAGCCGCCCGGGCAGGCGCGGCAGTGGCCTTGCTAAAAGTGCAGGGTTTCACAACATGCCTCTCAGCGGGTTGCGCTGGTGGGATCGCCTGAGCGTCAAGGTGACGGCGGTCATCATCCTTGCCACCGCAATCGGCGGCGCCATCTTCCTGTATCTCGTGCTGCGCGCGCAGCAGGAGCTGCTGATGCAGGAGACGGTGAGCAATGCCGCGTTCCTGAGCGACACGCTCGTCCGAAGTCTCCAGCGGCACATGCTCCGCAACGAGCGCGCCGAGCTCGTCGGATCGCTGCAGGCCGTGGCGTCGCAGCCCCTCATGGCGGAGCTGCGGCTGTTCGACTCGCAGGGGCTGACGCAGTACTCGATGGATGCGGCCGAGATCGGGCGCGTCGCGAGCACGCGCGAGCCGACGTGCGCCGCGTGCCACACCAACAGTCACAGGCCAGAGTCGCTGACCCCGTCGGCGCGCAGCCGCGTCATCGCGCACCGCAGCGGGCGCGTGCTGGCGACGGTCAGCCCGATCTACAACGCGCCCGCCTGCTCGAGCGCCGCGTGTCACGCGCACCCGCCCCAGCAGCGCGTCCTCGGCCTGCTCGAAGTGGGGATGTCGCTGTCGAACGTGGACGGCACGCTCGCCTCGCTGCAGCGCCGCACGGCGGAGGTCGCCGTGATCACGGTGCTCGGCCTCGCGATGACGGTGATCGTCTTCACGCGGCGCAGCCTCGTCCAGCCGGTGCAACAGCTGGTAGGCGGCGTGCGGCGTGTCACGCACGGGGACCTGAAGGAGCCCGTGCCCGTCAGCGGATCGGGGGAGATCGCGGAGCTCGCCCGCGCGTTCAACGAAATGGAAGCGGCGCTGCAGGAGGTCCGCCGCCAGCGGCTGGCGCTGCTCGACGGGCTCGAGCAGCAGGTGCAGGACCGCACCGCCGCGTTGCGCAAGGCGCAGGAACAGATGGTCCAGAGCGAGAAGCTCTCGTCGCTCGGCCGCCTGGCGGCATCCATCGCGCACGAGATCAACAACCCGCTCGCCGGGATCCTCACCTACGCGAAACTGCTCGTCCGCACGCTGGAGGAAGCGCCCCCGGACGAGGCGCAGCGCGCGAAGATCATCGGCCAGCTCAAGCTGGTCGAGCGCGAGACGCAGCGCTGCACCGCGATTGTCCGGAACCTGCTCGACTTCGCGCGCGAGCGCGAGCTGAAGCTCACGCAGGTGGACGTCAACGCCGTCCTCGGCGAGACGCTGTTCCTGATCAACAACCAGGTGAAGATGCAGAACATCCAGCTCCAGTCGGAGCTGGGCGACGTCCCGCCCATCGAAGCGGATTTCGGGCAAATCCGGCAGGCGCTCGTCAACATCCTGATTAACGCGTGCGACGCGATGCCCAGCGGCGGGACGCTGCACATCGTCTCGCGCAATGCCGGCGGATCGGCAGAGGTTGCCGTGCGCGACACCGGGACGGGGATCCGGCCCGAGCACCTGAAGAAGGTCTTCGATCCCTTCTTCACGACCAGGGACAAGGGCACCGGCCTGGGGCTCTCGGTCGTCTACGGCATCGTCGAGCGGCACGGGGGCACGCTCAAGATCGACAGCACGCCGGGAGAAGGCACGACGGTGACGATCACGCTGCCGCCGGCGGTGGAACGTGTGGGGGACGTGAGCGGCGCGGGCCTTTCAGGCCCGTCGCACGCGGGGGTCACCTGTGGGGCCTACCTTCCAGGTCCGCCACAGCACCCGTGACGATCTACGTCGCGTGGATCGGCGAGGGTCCGGAGCCGCCGCGGCTGCTGGATCCCGCCATCGCCGCGCTGCAGCGGGAGTTCCAGATGGCGGCGCGCCGCGCGTGGATCGACGAGCGGTCGCCGAATGCCTTCGACGTTCGACGGCAGCAGCACTCGTCGCGCGTCATCCTCGAGTGGCTTGCCGGGCGGATGCCGGCCGACGGCGCGAAGCTGCTCGGCGTCACCGGCATGGATCTGTTCATCCCGGTGCTCACCTTCGTCTTCGGCGAGGCGCAGCTCGCCGGCCGGGTCGCCGTGGTCTCGACCGCGCGGCTGCGCGAGCCGCCGGCCGACGCGCTCGTCCGCGCCCGGCTGGCCAAGGAGTCGGTCCACGAGGTGGGCCACACGTTCGGGCTCGTGCACTGCGCGTCATCCGCGTGCGTCATGGCGCGATCGCCGGCGCTCGCGGCCGTCGATCTGAAGCAGGACCGGCTGTGCCCGGACTGCCGGAGTCGATTTCGCGATCTCAGGGAGCAATCCTATGTCGCTGCCCGTCCCCCATATCCTGATTGTCGATGATGAAGAGATCGTCCGCGAGTCGCTCTCGGGGTGGCTCGAGAAGGACGGCTACACGGTCGACACCGCGCCCGATGGCCCGACGGCGCTCGAGCGGCTGCGCGGCGGCGCGTGGTCGATCCTGCTCGTGGATCTGAAGATGCCCGGCATGGACGGCCTGCAGGTGCTCGAGGCGGCGCGCAAGCTGCAGCCGGAGGCCGCCGTCGTCATGATCACCGCCTTTGCCACCGTCGAGACCGCGGTGAAGGCCATCAAGCTGGGCGCCACCGACTACCTCGTCAAGCCGTTCGACCCCGAGGAGCTGAGCGTGATGATCCAGCGGATCGTCAACCAGCAGTCGATGGTGCGCGAGAACGCGATCCTGCGCAAGGCGCTCCGCCGCGACTTCGCGTTCCATGACATCGACATCGCGAGCCGGAGCGCCGTCATGCAGCGCGCGCTCGACCTCGCGCGGTCCGCGGCCCACACCTCGTCCACCGTCCTCATCCTGGGCGAGAGCGGAACGGGCAAGGAGCTGCTGGCCCGCGCGATTCACGCCGAGAGCGACCGCCGCACCGGGCCGTTCGTCGCCGTCTCCTGCGCCGCGCTCACCGACACGCTCCTGGAATCCGAGCTGTTCGGCCACGAAAAAGGGGCGTTCACCGGCGCCGCCAGCCGCCGCCGCGGCACGTTCGAGGCGGCCCATGGCGGGACGCTGTTCCTCGACGAGATCGGCGACATCAGCGCGAAGCTGCAGCTGGACCTGCTGCGGGTGCTCGAAGACCGCCGCTTCTGCCGCGTCGGCGGCAACGACCCGGTCGCGGTGGACGTGCGCATCATCTCGGCCACCAACCGCGACCTGCGCAAGGCGGTGGACGGCGGCGCGTTCCGCGAAGACCTGTACTACCGCGTGAACGTCATCCCGGTCACGCTCCCGCCGCTGCGCGAGCGCCGCGAGGACATCCCGCTGCTGGTGGACATCCTGCTCGAGCGCCTGGCGATCGAGCTGAAGCGCCCGATCGACGGCGTCGCGCGCGACGCGATGGCGCTGCTCATGTCGTATCCCTTCCCCGGCAACATCCGCGAGCTGCGCAACATCCTCGAGCGCGCGATCGTTGTCGCCAGCGGACCGACGATCCATGCCGCCGATCTGAACCTGCAGGTCGCGAGCGACGCGCCCGACGGCTCGCTCGAGTCCGTGGAGCGACAGCACATCGCGCGCGTCCTCGAGCAATCGCACGGCAACGTGTCACAGGCGGCGCGGATCCTCGATATCGATCGGGTGACGCTGTACAACAAGATCAAGAAGTACCGGCTGCGCGAGCCGGCGGGAACGGCGTAGCTTCCCTCGACCGCCACACCCGCGTTGAAATCCTCAACTCGCCGTTGAGGCTTTCACCGATCCCTTTTCCCGCAACCACCACAATTCCCCGGTAAATCCGCACGCGAGTGCCTGGCGCGACCGTTGCCATGCCGTGGGGTGACGGTGGCGCACGAACGCGGCACCGCGATTCACCTGGAAGACGCCCATGAGCTGCCCGCACCTGAAGGAAGTCGTGATGCTCTTCTGCGATGCGTACCCCGTGAAGAAGATGCTTCCGCTCGATCGCATCGCGACCGCCGACCCGTGCCTGGGGCAATTCCACGACTGCCCGCTCTTCCGCGAAGCCATGGCGCGCCTGGCAGCCGCCGGCGGCGTCCACGGCGTCGCGGCGGAGCCCAAAGGTCCGGCACCCGCAAAGGAGGTCGCGCGATGATCCTCACCATCCCGCTCACGATGATGGCGCTCCTGGTTCTCTCCGTCATGTCGTACGTGTCGCTCGCCGGCACCCGGCATTGAGGTCACGCCCATGAAACTCACGCGACGAACCTTCTTCAAGGTCAGCGCGATTGGCGCGACGGCGGTGGCGGGCGCGGCGGCGCCGGCCGCCGCCTCCAGCCTCGCGCCTGCCGGGGAAGACTCCCGCGCGGTGCTCGTGGATACGACCAGGTGCGTCGGCTGCCGCTCGTGCGAAGCGGCGTGCGCGGAAGCCAACCGCCTGCCCGATCCCGCGATGGCCGGCGACGAACGCGTCTTCGAAGCGAAACGCGAAACCGATCAGCGAGCCTTCACCGTGGTGAATCGCTACACCGTTGCAAAAGACGACGTGCGGTTCATCAAGACGCAGTGCATGCACTGCGTGGACCCCGCGTGCGTGTCGGCGTGCCCCGCCCGGGCGCTCGAAAAGACGGCGAGCGGCCCCGTCACCTACACCGGCAGCCGCTGCCTGGGCTGCCGCTACTGCATGCTCTCCTGCCCGTTCGGCGTCCCGAAGTTCGAGTACGACAAGCCGGTGCCGTACGTGAAGAAGTGCACGTTCTGCGCGGAGCGCCAGGCGCAGGGCCTGCCGCCCGCCTGCGCGGACGCGTGTCCGACCGGCGCGCTCTCCTTCGGGACGCGCGCGGCGCTCATCGAGGAGGCGAAGCTGCGGATTTACCAGAACCCCGACCAGTACGTGCACCACGTCTACGGCGAGCGCGAAGTGGGCGGCACGAGCTGGCTGTACATCGGCGACGTGGACCTCGATCGGCTCGGGCTTCCGGGCGGGCTCGGCGAAACGCCGCGCCCCGCGCTTGCGTCGACCGCGCTTGGCGCGGTGCCCCTGATCCTCACGCTGTGGCCCCCAATCCTCATGGGCCTGCACGCCATCACGAAGCGTCGCAACGACGTGAAGGATGATGTCGCGGCCGGGGAGGCCCGCCATGACTGAGATCGCGCAGACCGGCTGGTTCAACCAGAAGGTCCTCTTCGGCCTGGGCTGGCGCGGATACCTTCGCAGCCTGATGACACCGTGGGACGCGGTGTTCGCGCTGATTCTCGCCATCGGGATTCCGGTGATCGTCTACCGCTTCGCGTTCGGCCTGGCGACGGCGACCAACCTCACGCAGGCCACGCCGTGGGGGATCTGGATCGGGATCGACATGCTGAGCGGCATCGCGCTGGCCGCCGGCGGCTTCACCATCGCCGCGGCGGTCTACCTGCTCGGCCTCGAGGAGTACCACCCGGTGGTCCGCCCGGCGGTGCTCACCGGGTTTCTCGGCTACCTCTTCGCCGTGTTCGGCCTGCTGGCGGACCTCGGCAGCCCGTGGCGGCTCTGGGTGCCGATGGTGTACTCGTGGGGCACGCGCTCCATCATGTTCGAGGTGGCGTGGTGCGTGGCGCTCTACTCCGCCGTGCTTTTCCTGGAGTTCACGCCCGCGCTCTTCGAGTGGCTCGGGTGGCGGAAGTTCCGGGCGTGGGCGCTGAGGCTCACGACCGTGCTGACGGTCGCGGGCGTGCTCCTCTCCACGCTCCACCAGTCATCGCTCGGCGCCCTGTTCCTGATGGCGGAGGGCAAGCTTCACCCGCTGTGGTACTCGCCGTTCATCCCGCTCTTCTTCTTCGTCTCGGCCGTCACCGCGGGCCTGAGCATGGTCATCGTGGAGTCGTCGCTGTCGCACCGGCTGTTTGGCAGTCAGGCCAGCCCGGAGCAGCCCTTCGATCTCGACCGCCTCACGGTCGGCCTCTCGCGCGCGGCAGCCGTCGTCCTCTTCGCGTACTTCTTCCTCCGGCTGCAGGGGCTGCTCGACTCCGGCCGGTTCGACCTGCTCGCCACGGCATACGGCGTCTGGTTCCTGTTCGAGATCGCCGGCTTCATCCTCGTGCCGTCGCTGCTCTTCGCCTACGGCGCGCGCAACGGGCGCGTCAGGCTGCTGCGCGCGACCGCCGCCTGGACGGTCCTCGGCGTCGTCATCAACCGGCTGAACGTGTCGGTGATTGCGATGAGCTGGCGGATCACGCCGCACTACGTGCCCAGCGGAATGGAGATCGTCACGACCGTCACGATCATCACGACCGGCGTGCTGGCGTTCCGCTGGATCGTCAACCGCATGCCCATCCTCCACGAGGAATCGACCCATGCATGACCCCTACATCGCGAAAGGCCTCGAATACCTGCTCGGCATCACGTTCCTGGTGCTGTTCACGGGCTTCTGGCGCTATGCGATCGGCGGCGCGAGCGTGGCGGAGCGCGCGGCCGTGCGCGCCGAGCGGCGGCTGCCGCTGCTCGACATGTTCCGCGTCCCCGAGGGGGTGATGTTCCACCCGGGGCACGCGTGGATGCGCGCCGATGCGCCGGGCATCGCCACGGTGGGCATGGACGATTTCGCGCAGCAGCTGGTCGGCCCGATCGCGGCGCTCGACCTGCCGCCGCTCGGCACGGCGATCGAGCAGGGAGCGCGCGGCTGGCGGTTGAAGGCGGACTCGAAGAGCGTGGACATGGTGTCGCCGGTCACCGGCCGGGTCGTCGCGATCAACGAGGCGGCGCTCGGCAACCCCGCGGCGGTGAACGAGGATCCGTTCGGCCGCGGATGGCTGATGAAGGTCGAGGCGCCGCGGCTGGTCGCCAACACCAAGCAGCTGCTGAGCGGCCGCGCGGCGCGCGACCTGATGTCGTCCTCGTGGGACGAGCTGTCGGCGCTGCTCTCGCCGCAAGTCGGCCTGGTGATGCACGACGGCGGCGCGCCCGTGAAAGGGTTCGCGCGCGGCGTGGACGCGGAGAACTGGGACGCCATCGCGCGCCGGTTCCTGAGGTCGTGAGAAGGAGACCGTCATGGATGCCCTGATCAACGTCATCGAAAACGCCGCGATCCTGGTAGGCGGGCTTGCGGTGCGGTTCGCCGTTGCCGTGGTGCTGCTGGCGCTGCTCGTCAGCGTGCTGCTGCCGTTTCTCTTTGCGGGCGAAGGCGTCCGGCAACTGTGGCGGCGCTTCGCCGGTTTCGGCTCGGAGGGAGGGCTGACGTGGCGGCGCGGGACGTACTACTCCCCGGCCCACGCCTGGCTGCGCACGCGCGCGGGGTTCGTGCGGCTCGGGCTGGACGACCTCGCGGGGCGCCTGCTCCGGCGCGTGGACGCCGTGGCGCTCCCGGCCGTCGGGACGTACGTGAAGGAAGGCGACGCGCTGCTCACGGTGAGCGCCGGCCCACGCGGCGTCGTCCTCCCGTCGCCGGTGGAAGGCGTCGTGGCGCGCGTCAACCCGCGGCTCGGAGACACGCCGCAGTCGCTGGTGGACGACCCCTACGGGCGCGGCTGGCTCCTCGAGGTGGATCCGGCCAGCGACAGCTTCCGATCGATGAAGCACGACGAAGCGGCGCGCCAGTGGATGCACACCGAGGCGGTGCGCCTCTCGCTGGCGCTCGAGCGCGCCACCGGCATCCTGGCCGCCGACGGCGGAGAGCTGGCGGTGCCGAGCCACCTGCTCATCAGCGAGGAACAGCGGGCCGCGCTCGAACAGCAGTTCCTGCGGGCGCTCACGAAAGTGTGATCGCGTTTCATTCCTGATCGCTGGCCGGCGGCCCTGGCGCCAGAGGAGACTGCCAGTCGCCGCCGGCAGGCGATTTGCCCTGCCACGTCGATCGATGCTTCCCCAGGCCGCGGCTCCGGCGCGCACGCTCCGGACGCGCGTTTGACAGGACTCGGCGCCGCGCTATACTCCTGCGGACTTTCCACCTTCACACTGGCCCCGGGGGAGCGTGCCATGCGCGTGTCGCTCGCCTTCACGATCGTCCTGCTATCTGCAAGCCTTTCACTCGCACAAACATTCCGCGGCGGCATTCAAGGCGCGGTGACGGATCAGACCGCGGCGGCGCTGCCCGGCGTGACCGTGACCGCGACCAACACGGGAACCGGCCTGGTCCGTTCGGTCCAGACCGACGAGGCGGGCAACTACGTCTTCACCGAGCTGCCGCTCGGCGCCTACGACGTCTCCGCCTCGCTCATGGGGTTCTCCACGCAAACCGTGAAGGGCGTGCAGGTTGAAGCGTCGGCGATCCAGCGCATCAACCTGGAGCTGCGGCCGGGCGGGCTGCAGGAATCGGTCGAGGTGATTGCGAGGGCGCCGCTGATCGAAACGAGCGGCAACACGCAGGGAGGAACCATCGAGGGGGCGCAGGCAGCCGAGATCCCGCTGAACGGGCGTGATTTTGTGAAGCTGCTCACACTTGTGCCGGGCACCGCGGGAGACCCGAGCGGCATCAACGACTCCCCGGGATCCTTCGGGCTCTTCAGCATCAACGGCAACCGCGGCCGCTCGAACAACTACCTCCTCGACGGCACGGACATGAACGACGGCTACCGGAACCTGCCGGCGATCAACGAGGCCGGCGTCTTCGGCACGCCCGCCACCGTGCTGCCCATCGACGCGGTGGACGAGTTCCCCGTCCTCTCCGGCGCCGAGGCCGAATACGGCCGCAACGCGGGCGCCGTCGTCAACATCGTCACCAAGTCGGGGACGAACACGGCGTCGGGCTCCGTGTATGAGTACTTCCGCGACGATGCGCTGGGGGATCGAAATGCGTTCAACAAGGCGCCGGCCCCGAAGAACGAGTTCCGCAACAACCAGTTCGGCGGGTCGCTCGGCGGCGCGCTGAAGAAGGACAAGACGTTTTTCTTCGCGGCCTACGAAGGGCAGCGGGAAAACGGCGGCCTGCCGGGCCCGGCCCGCGTGCCCACCAACGACGAGATCAACGCCGCCATCGCGGCCAACGGCGGCGTGGTCAATCCGGTCGTCCGCGGGCTGCTCGATCGGCGGCCGTGGCCGGCCCCCAACCAGGCGCCCGACGCCAACGGCAACAACCTGCAGGCCACCACGCTCTTCAACAACCGCGTGGACAGCGCCCTGGCGAAGATCGACCAGCACTTCGGCGCGGCCGACCTGCTCACCGTGCGCTACTTCTTCGGCGACAGCGATCAGAGCTTCCCGCTCGGCCTGCTCGGCGGCGGGTTCCTTCCCGGCTACAACACGGAAACGCCGACGACGGTGCACCTGCTGTCCGGGTCGTACACGCACGTGGTCTCGTCGAGGCTGCTGTTCGAGGTGCGCGGCGGCCTCAATCGGTTCGACGAGGACTTCTTTCCGGAAGACGGGGACTTCGACCCGCGCAGCGTCGGCCTGAACACCGTCACGAACGCGCAGGACTTCGGGCTGCCGCTCATCCGCGTCTCCGGGTACGCCAACGCCGGCGCCAATTTGTCGCTCCCCCGCGGGCGCGTGGACAGCAACTACCAGGCGTTCACCAACGCGACCTACACGACCGGCCGCCACACGTTGAAGGCCGGCTACGAGTTCCGGCGCACGACCGTGGACGGCTTCTTCGATGCCGGGTACCGCGGGCGGCTGGATTTCGACAGCCTCGAGGATTTCATCGCCGGCCGGCTCTCGGGCGGGCGCCAGGCGCGCGGCGATTCGCGCCGCTTCACGTTCCAGAACAACCACGCGTTCTACGCGCAGGACAGCTTCCAGGCGAACCGGAACGTGACGGTGAACTGGGGCCTGCGCTGGGATTACTACGGCGTCATCGGCGAGGAGAAGGATCGCTTCAGCGTGTTCGATGAAGCGTCGGCGCGCGTGACGCCGGTGACGCAGTTGTACGACAAGGACTTCAACAATTTCTCCCCGCGCCTGAGCGTTGCATGGGATCTCACCGGCGAGGCGCAGACCGTGGTGCGCGCCGGCTACGGGTTGTACTACGACGCGTTCTCGCAGGACTTCTTCGTCGGACAGCTTCCCTGGAACACGTTCAACCCGGGGCCGGCGTACAACGACATCGAGTTCAGCTTCTCGCCGACCGGCGTGATTCGTTCGGACGCGCCGGTGTTCGAGGACGACAGCTTCAGCGCGTCGGACGTCTTCACGGTGGACCGCAACCTGCGCACGCCGTACGTGCAGATGTACAGCGCGAACCTGCAGCAGGAGCTGGGGTCGCGCGCCGCCGTGCAGGTCGGCTACGTGGGATCGACCGGCAAGTCGCTGTTCCGGTATCGCGACATCAACCAGCTCGATCCGGCGACGGGCGGCGCGCCGTTTCCCGACTTCATCTACATCAACCAGTTCGAGTCCACCGCGCGGTCGCGCTACAACGCGCTGCAGGCGAGCCTGCGCGTGCGCGGGTGGCGCAACGTGACCTCGACGCTGAACTACACGCTGTCGAAGTCCATGGACACCGCGAGCGACGGGCAGGACTACGTGCCCAACGCCTCGCAGCCCGACGACAGCCGCAATCCCGAGGCGGAGTGGGCGCCGTCGAACTTCGACGCGCGGCACCGGCTGACGTGGTACTTCACGTGGGACCTCACGCCGGTGACCGCCGGCCACTGGCTCACCGCCGGCTGGTCGATCAACGGCGTCGTCACGCTCGCGAGCGGGCAGCCGATCAACATCAATTACCTGTTCGAGGATGACTTCAACGGCAGCGGCGAGTACTTCGGGCGCCCGGACCTGGTGGGGGATCCCTTCCAGGGGACGGGCGGCGCGGATCGGTTCCTGAATCTCTCGGCGTTTGCCGCGCCGTGCACGCCGAACGGCGAGGGGGGCTGCGCGGGCGGGCAGCACTTCGGCAACCTGCCGCGCAATGCGTACTACGGGCCCGGGTTCCGCAACCTGGACCTGTCGTTCGTGAAGAACACGGCGCTTGGCGATCGCGCGCGGCTGCAGCTTCGCGTGGACGTCTTCAACGTGGTGAACCGCACGAACTACGCCAACCCGCTGCTGCCCAACTTCGCGATTGACTTCCTGCAGAACGGGATCGATCCGGAGACCAACCGCGGGGTGGGGTTCCTGCCGCTGACCGCGACGCCGGACGTGGCCGGGGGCAATCCGTTCCTGGGGGGCGGCGGCCCGCGCGCCGTGCAGGTGGCCGCGCGCATCAGTTTCTGAGGTGAAAGAAGGGGGACAAAAGGGGGACAGTCACACTTTCCGGTGCCCGTCGGGCGGGAAAGTGTGACTGTCCCCCTTTTGTCCCCCTTTGTCTCAGCGCCCGACCAGGATCAGGATGCCCGCGAGCAGCGCCAGAACGGCCATGACGACGCCCGGGATGGGGACTGCCGCCAGCCCTGTAATGCCGGTGACGATCAGCCAGATCGCGAGGCACAGCATTCCAAGGCTGCGGGTGGCGAATACGGCCATGTCCAACCTCCGTTGAGCCCTACTATACCCGCGACCACTGTGACGTCGTTGCGATTCGTTCGGAGGTTGAACCGCAAAATGCGCGGAACACGCGGAACTCCTCAACCTTCCCGGACCTCGCGTGCGGGTCGGTGAGAGTGGCTGGCCACGTTATACTGAAAGTTCCCACCCCGGGCCGGAGTGGTGAAACTGGCAGACGCGCGGGACTCAAAATCCCGTGGGCTTTACCGCCCGTGTGGGTTCGATTCCCACCTCCGGCACTTATCTAGTTGATGCTCACAGAGTCCTCGTCGCGCTCGCGCGTGGCATCAAGGGAAGCGTCGCCGGACGCCCCTGACGATGGCCCACGACCGATGGCAGGCCAGTCCTCCTGGCGATCGTGAACGCCGTCGTCCCGCCCGCGCGAGTCACAGTCGCGCGGATCGAAGTCGCCTGACACCCCGTTCTCCTTTGAACCGTGTCGCGCCCGGTACGGGCAAAGCGATTGGCGCCTTCCCCCTATCCGGCGGTCTCTGAGCGTTGGCGGCCAGCGGCCATTTGCAGCCGATCGGCCTCCGGATTAGCCCAAATCGTTGTCGTGAAGCGACTTGATCCGTGTCCGCGGCTCAGGCAAGATCGCGCGAACGTGGAATGGCGCCGGCCAGAATCCGTCAGCCATTAGCAGCGTGGTGACGCCCAACGGCTGTTTCGCGATTTCTCGGATCACCTTCTGCCGAGTCGGGTCGCCCAGTTGAAGCAGTTCGTGTCCCGGCGATCAACGAGAACACCGAATCGTGACCATGACTGAGATCGGATGCAGTCGTATATTCGGCCTCTGAGTGGAGCATCGTGGCTCCGGGCCATCATGGTGAGCCGCGCACTGGGGGCCAATCGCTGATCAGCGGCC
>JACPDI010000028.1:140070-146467 GCA_016184105.1 Acidobacteriota bacterium | reverse complement strand
CGCACCGGCAACGGCCGCCGGCCATCGCGCGCCACGACCGTGTACGGCGCAGGCCCGCCCGGCGTCGCGGGCTGTGCCGTTCCCGCCGGCGCCTGGCCGAGCGCGCCGCAGACGGCCAGCGACAGGGCGATGAGGCGTCTCAAGGCTGTGGAAAACAAGGAGATCAATGATACCGCGCCGCGGGCGCTCAATAGCCGCCGGTCTGAAGGCCGGCGGCTACGGCGCGCGTTTTCCGAACACCTGCAGCTGGATGCCGCCGCCCTCCACCGGCGTGACGTAGCGCTTGACCAGGTGAAGCCGCGACCACTCGATGGCGACAAGAACAGGGGCGTCGCCACGTGGAAAGGGGTAGGCCGTGACCTGCATGTCCTCGGGCGCGTGCTCGAGAACGGCGGCCGCCGGCTTGTCGACATAGGCGAGCAGGATGGTTGAGTCCCGAAGCCGGTGCACCTCGAAGCTGTGCCGGGTCGCCGCGCGGAACAGCGGCGCATTTTCGGCCCCCGGCGAGTGGGTGAACCCGTAGACGCCGGGCGGCAATTGCAGCAGGCCGGCCCCTTCCTCCTGCACAGTCAGCGGCCGGACGCGGTGCGCATCGCGCAGCGCCTGGCGCTCCGGAGTGTCGACGGCAAGCGCGGGCATGGAGAAATTTTACGAGGTTCAAGACGGGAGGTTCAACACGAGGGTTCGGCGACGGCGAAAAAATTTAACCCCCGCGCTCGGGGGAGGTCTAAGATAAGAACCCTTTCCGCGGGGGCGGAGGAGCGCATGCCGAGGGGCAGAGAGCGGGACATCGAGCACCTGCTGCGCCGCGCCGGTTTCGGGGCGACGCAGGCGGAGATCGACGAGTTCGCCGATCTCGGGTTCCAGCGGACCCTTGACCTGCTTCTCGAATACGAGCGCGTCCCCGACCTCGTCGACGCGAATATCCAGAAGCCGGGTTACCTCGGCGTGACCTCGCGCGGCGTCTTTTCCCCGAACACCGTCATCAACGACGCGCGGCAGCGGTGGCTCTTCCGCCTCGTGCACTCGCCGCGCCAGCTCCAGGAGAAGATGGCGCTCTTCTGGCACAACCACTTCGCGACGGCGTACAGCAAGATCGCGGCCGCCGCGGGCTCCGTCGCCACCACGCGCATGTTGGCCGCCAAGCCGTTCGAGGACGCCAGCGGGGTGCGCGGCCAGCTGGAGCTGCTGCGACAGCACGCGCTCGGCAACTTCCGCACGCTCCTGGTCGAGACCGCGAGAGATCCGGCGATGCTGTTCTGGCTCGACGGACGGACGAACATCCGGACGCGGCCGCAGGAGAATTACGCGCGCGAGCTGATGGAGCTGTTCACGATGGGCGTCGGCTTCTTCCAGGAGGCCGACGTGTACGCGGGCGCGCGCGTCTTCACCGGCTGGAACGTCCAGCGCCACGGCGCGGGAGACACGCTGTACTTCACGTTCCTCTACAACGCCGCGCAGCACGATACCGGCCCGAAGGAGTTCAGCTTTCCGATCTACCGGGACGGCGGCCGGCGGATTCCCGCGCGCAGCGCCGCGGACGGCATGCAGGACGGCTTCGATCTGATCGACGCGGTGGCGCGGCATCCCGAGACCGGCCGCCGGCTCGCGCGGAAGCTGTACGCGTTCTTCGTCAACGAGGTTTCGAGCCCGGACGAGGACCTGATCGAGGCGCTTGCCTCCGAGTACTACGCGAGCGGCTTCGAGATGAAGCCGATGCTGCGCCGCCTGTTCACCTCGCGCCGGTTTCGCCAGCCGGAGAACCACCACGCGCGCTACTCGTGGCCCGTGGAGTTCGTGGTGCGCGCGCTGAAGGAAGTCGGGTGGACCGGGTTCTCGGCGAGCGAGGCGCTGACGCCGCTCTCGAACATGGGACAGCAGCTCTTCGAGCCGCCGGACGTGAACGGCTGGGAGCTGGGGCGCGGGTGGTTCTCCACCGGCGCGATGCTGGCGCGGATGAACTTCGCCGCGCAGCTCGCGACCAACCAGAAGTTCAATCTTCGAGACGGGGCGCGGGCGGACGGCCGCACGCCCGAGTCGCTGCTCTCGGCGTTTCTCGATCGCCTGACGCCGGCGCCGCTCGATGCCGGCGTGTCCCGCTCGCTGCTCGATTACCTGCGCGCGGGCGGCGCCTGGTCGGGCAGCGACGCGCAGCTGCTGGCCAAGGTGCCGGGGCTCGTGCACCTGCTCGTCGGGTCGGGTGAGTATCAACTGGTCTAGCCTCGGGGCTGGGAGCGTCGATGCCGATCACCAGGCGTGAGTTCGTGCGGGGGGGCGTGGCGGCGTTCACGATGGGGTTTGCCGCGCCCGCGTTCCTGGCGGACCTCGCGCGCGCGCAGGGCGCGTCGCGCCGCAACCTCGTCATCCTCTATCTGAGCGGCGGCAACGACGCGCTCAGCACCGTCGTTCCCTACAACGATGCGTCGTACTACAGCCGCCGGCCGGCGCTGGCCGTCCCGGCCGGCGAGGTGCTGCAGATCGGCAGCGATCGCAGCGGCGTCGCGCTGGGGCTGCACCCGCGGCTCGCGGGGCTGCGGCAGATCTTCGACGCGGGACGGCTGGCCATCATCCAGCGCACCGGCTACGAGAACTCGAGCCGCTCGCATTTTCAGGGGACGGACATCTGGTCCAGCGCCGACCCGCGCTCGCCGCAGGGGACCGGGTGGCTCGGGCGCTATCTGGATCTGCTGCCGCCGCCGGTGGACCCGCTCGTCGCGTGGAACACCGCCCGCGAGACGCCGCGCACGCTGCTGGCACGCACGGTCGGCGTGCCCGCGATCGCCAGCGTGCAGAACTACGCGTTTGCGAGCCCGAACAAAGGGGCGGAAGCCTCGTACGAGCGGCTGGCGGCGGCGGCCATCGCGTCCCACGTGCCGATCGACCAGCCGCACCTCGCGTTCGTGAACGCGAGCGCGCAGGCCGCGCTGGCCACGCTGGACCGCGTCGCGTCGGTCGCGCAGTATCGCGCCACCGTCGCGTACCCGAACAACGGCTTCGGCCAGGCGCTCAGCGCCATCGCGGGCGCGATGGCGCGCGGCATCGGCACCCGGGTGTTCTGGGTGCAGACCGGCGGCTTCGACACGCATGCGGGACAGAACACGCTCGCCGGCACGTACGCGACGCTGATGGGAACGCTCAACGACGGGGTGACCGCCTTCTACAACGACCTGGCCAACCAGGGGCTGCTGCAGGACACGCTCCTCATCCAGTTCTCGGAGTTCGGCCGCCGGATCACCGAAAACGGCAGCCAGGGCACCGATCACGGCGCGGCGGGCGTGATGATGGCGATTGGCGGCGGCGTGCGCGGCGGGATCTACGGCACCGCGCCGAACCTCGGCGCGACGCCCGACAATCCCACGCTCGAAAACAACGGCGCCGACGTCCACTACGAGACCGACTTCCGTTCCGTGTACGCGAAGGTGATCGACTCGTGGCTCGGCGCCAGCTCGGTGCGGATCCTGAACGGCGACTTCCGCGCCGCTGCCCCCGCGTTCCTCTGAGGCCTGAACCCTGAACCCTGACCCTGGCTACTGCACCAAGACCCTCCCCCTCAGCGTCGCATTCGTGGGCTGCTCGTGATCGTGGTACCCGCAGGTGCGCACGGTCACGAGGTTGCCGGTTTCGCGCGACTGGCCCGGCAGCAACGCTCCGGCGGTATTGATCTCGGGGCAGTCGGTGTGTTCCGGGTGAGGGTCGGACGTCATGTCGTGCCGCCGCGTGTCGTTGTTGACAAACGTCACGCGGGAGCCAGCCGGGACGGTCAGCGACGTCGGGCTGACGCCCGACGCGGTGATCGTCACCGTGCGCGCGCCCGGGTTGGACGGAGCCGACGGGGAGCCGGCGTTGCCGCCGCACGCGAGGACCGTGGCCGTGACGAAGAGGCCAGCCGCGCGCCACGCGGTCTGAGCGTGAGCCATCAACCGCGATTAGACCACGGCCGCGGCCGAAAGGTGACAAGGACGAGCTTGACGCCGGGGGTGGGACATTCTAATTTGCCCTGCTGCGCCGTGTCTCACGCCGACCCGCTCCAGGAGAGCGGTTTCCTCGCCCTGCTCGAAGCCGCTCCCGACGCGATGGTCATCAGCGACGGGCGTGGGCGAATCGTGCGCGTCAACGCGCAGGCCGAGCGCCTGTTCGGCTACACGCGGAACGAGATGATCGGCCGGGAAATCGAACTGCTCGTCCCGCATCGCTACCGGCCCGCGCACGTTGGCCACCGCGACGCGTACCTCCGCAACGCGAAGACACGCCCGATGGGCGCGAACCTCGAGCTGTACGCGCTTCGCAGCGACGGGTCGGAGTTCCCGGTGGAGATCAGCCTCAGCCCCCTGTCATCTGACAGCAGCCGGTTGGTCGTCTCCGCGATCCGCGACATCACCGACCGGCGCGCGGTGGAAGCCGAGCGCAACCGCCTGATCCAGGAGCGCGCGGCGCACGCCGAAGCCAACCGCGTGAAGGACGAGTTCCTGGCCACGCTCTCGCACGAGCTGCGCACGCCGCTCAACGCGATCCTTGGCTGGGCGGCGCTGGCCAGGACGAGGCCGATGGACCCGGAAGTGGAGCGGGCGCTGTCCACGATCGAGCGCAACGCGCGCATGCAGGTGCAGCTCATCGAGGACCTGCTCGACGTGTCACGCGTGCTGGCGGGGAAGCTGCGGCTGGACATGGCGGCGCTGGACCTGGCCGAGGTGTGCGACAGCGCCGTTGAAGTCATCCGGCCCGCCGCGCAGGCGAAAGGCATCCAGCTGAACGTCGTCTACGAATCGAAGCCGCTGCTGATGGTGGGAGACGCGGACCGCCTGCAGCAGGTCATCTGGAACCTGCTCTCGAACGCGGTGAAGTTCACCGAGCGAGGCGGGCGCGTGGATCTGACGGCCCGGCACACGGAGGAGGGCACCATCCGGCTGCTCGTGCGGGACACGGGCCGCGGCATCTCCGCCGAGTTCCTGCCGCACGTCTTCGATCGCTTCCGGCAGGCGGACAGCAGCAGCACGCGGCAGTTCGGCGGACTGGGACTCGGGCTGTCCATCGCGCGGTCGCTCATCGAGTCGCACGGCGGCTCGATTGAAGTGGCGAGCTCGGGCGCGGGACGCGGGGCCGCGTTTGCCGTGACGCTGCCGGCGCGCAGCGCTCCCGCGCGCACGGTCGCCGACGCGGCGGTCGTTGATGCGCAAACGCTCGGCGGGCTCCGCCTGCTCGTCGTGGACGACCAGCCGGACGAACGCGAGCTGCTCGCGGAGATCCTGACGCGTCACGGTGCGATCGTCCGCACCGCCTCGTCGGGGTCCGAAGCGCTGGAGATCGCGCCGGGGTTCGATCCCCACGTGCTCATGACCGACATCGCGATGCCGGGCGAGGACGGGCACGTGCTGATGCGGCGCATCCGCGACCTGCCCGGCAGAATCGGCCGCGTGCCGGCGATCGCCGTCACGGCGCACGCGCGGGCCGAGGACCGCTACCAGGCGTTCGCGGCCGGGTTCCAGGACTACGTCGCCAAGCCGGTCGATATCGGCCGCCTCGTCCGGCGGGTGGCCAGGCTTGCCCGGCTGCCCGCGCGCGTGGGTGGAGAATAAGTGGGACAGTCACACTTTCCGAAGCAGCGACCGGGGAAAGTGTGACTGTCCCACTTATTCTCCTCTGAGGCCCACCGGGCGCGTGTCACCGTTTTGACCCCAGCTGCTCTAATCTATGGAGGCGGAGGGATGTACGTGGTCAGCGCGGCCGTGCTGGAACAGTGGAACGGGCTCAGCGACGAGCAGGTCGTCGCCCAGGTGTTGAGGGGGCAGACGGCGCTGTTCGAGGTCTTGATGCGCCGCTACAACGAGCGCATCTACCGCGCGGCCCGGGCGATCGTGCGCGACGAGCGCGAGGCCGAAGACGTGATGCAGCAGGCCTACGTCAACGCGTACGCGCACCTTCGACAGTTCTCGGGCGCGGCGAGGTTCTCGACCTGGCTGACGAAGATCGCGATCAACGAGGCCCTGGCGCGAGTGCGCCGCCGGCAGCGCTACGAACCCTTCGATGAAACGTCGAACGTGGAGCCGTTCATGACCCCAGGTTCAACCGACGATCCCGAGCGCCAGGCGTTCAGCGGCGAGCTGCGCGGGTTGCTCGAGTGGGCGATCGACCGCCTGCCCGACGGCTCGCGCGAAGTGTTCATGTTGCGGGATGTCGAAGGGCTCAGCACGGCCGAAGTTGCGGAAACCCTCGAGGTTTCCGAGGATGTCGTCAAGACGCGCCTGTCGCGCGCGAGGGCGGCGCTGCGGCAATCGCTGCTCGAACGGACGGGCGCCACGGCGCCGGATGCCTTCCGCTTCTATCGCCCGCGCTGCGACCGCGTCGTCGCGGCGGTCCTGGCGCGGATCACGGGCGGGGAATAAGTGTGACAGTCACACTT